>NZ_AJQF01000434.1:0-37818 GCF_000261705.1 Bradyrhizobium genomosp. III
AACTAATGTCACGAACTTCCGTTCCAGATGACTAGTTCGTGAAATATCTCGTCGGTGGCCATCTCAACGAGAGGCTTCACGTTCCCAAGAGCGACAAACATCCTCAGGAGAAGAAAAACTCTTTGACGGTCGTGATCGTTGGGTAGTGCCTTTATAAGGAGGTCGCGAATGGCCTCGCGTGCATTTTGCAGATGCTCACCCCCGGCGTCACTCAGGTAGGTGCGGCCGAGCGGTCTCATCGCATCGTGAATCTTGAAACGATCGACACCGAAAATCTGGATTGTACCGCTTGTTCGCAATCGCCTGAATGCCGTGGCCGCGATCTCCGGCTCGAGGTCGAAGGCGCGCTTCAATACGACACTGGCTTCGGATTGAGTCAGTGGGACGTCGCTGAGACTGAGCGCCGCGACAGCGCGGCGCTCAGGGTCGTTAAATCTGTCGAAGACATCTGACAGAATAAGTTCTTGCGCAGTCTCGACAATATGGGTGCGGTCCTCAAGCGCCGCGCAGACTCGGGTGACCACCCCCTCGTAGCTTTCAGCCGCAATTTTCAGCGCATTCTGGACGTAGAGCGGCAGCCCACCAGTGATTTTCAACAAGCGCTCATAGTCTGAGAAATCCCCACGGCATCCGAGCGACGCTCCCTCGGCCGCGGCCGTCTCATTGGACCAGCCGAGAAGCAACTCCGCCTTCACGCCAAGCGTTGCCTCGATTCGGGCGATCGTTGCGCTGGGCTGGGCGAGAAGCACAAACTGCAGCTGATCGGAGGCCCCGACCAGCGAAACCAAATCCGCGGCTGCAATGCGATGCGCGTTATCCAACACCACAGTCGCGGTGAGTTTGTCCTCGGCTAGGTGGCGACCGATCGCAAACAGGATTTCGGTGCCGCTTGCGCCCGGTAACAAGATCTCGCCTAGCTTGCCGCCACGCGATCCGAAGATGCGAGCTGCAAGTTCGCGTGCGACGGCATTGGCCAGCGCAGGGCCGGATATCTCGGCAATATCGTAATATGCCAGACGGTCAGAAGTATGCAGAGCTGTCTGAGAAACCCAGGACGTCTTTCCTGCACCGGAGAGGCCGACGACGAGCCGCACGCGTTGGCCATTTGCCAGATTTGGTTCATGTTCCTGCGGACGATATCGAAGCGGCGGAGCAGGAAAATCTTGGAGTTGGACAACAAGCTGCTCGAAGAGTGCCGGTAATTCCTCAACCGTGAACGTGTGATTGGAGCTTGGCTCAATCCCACCCGCTGCTGCCATCATCCGGCCAGCGATTTTCCAGACGAGGGTTTCTGGAGCCAATACGGAAAAAGGAAGCGTTTCGGCAGCCGCTCGGCACGCCTCGAAACCATCCGCGATGGTCCTCCACGGCAAGGGAAGGGCTTCGTCTACCGCCGGTGATTGCGGCCAATGGAGCCTGGTGTCGGACGGCCATTCTTTACCTGTGATAAGCTTGGCAAATTCCGGCCCAGGCGCACTATTCGATACTATGACGAACTGGCATGAACCGCTCCGTCGACCTTCCTCGTGCTCCTGTCTAATAGCCGCGAACCTTGAGAGTGCGCCATCAATGTCGCTTAGAATAAGGTTAGATGCCCGAGTTTTGACTTGTAGGTAGATTCGTCTGTCAGGCTGGACGAGTTCGACGTCTTCATCATTCTCGACGATGACATGGGTCACACCGGCCCGGGCAGCATCAAACAGACACGCGGCGGCATAGAGGTGCTGATAGAGGAACCCGCGATGAACGGCTTCGATCCGGGCAAGTTGACGGGGATCAAGGTTGAACGTTTCCATATCTGGCGGTCTCGTTATGGCTCAATAAAAGCGTGCGATGGCCGCTCGCGTTCGGCGATGGGTATCCGCTCTGTCGCACCTGTCGTTGAACTGCATCATGCCTTCAATTTCTCCTGGATTAGGCGCGTCGCAGCATTCGCGGGATGTGGACACGGTGAAAACCGTGGGTCTGCACTTGTCGGCGAAGTTTGGGGGTGTCATTGACGCCGAACGCAACCGCCGCCTTCAAGGGGCTGGCAAAGGTTGCGTAGAAGGTCCAGCGAGCGTCTTTCGGCAGAGGCGCGTTCTGCCGACGGTCGGTGATGACGACGTCGCGCGGGTCTTTGGTATTGCGGAAGGCATGGAAGGTGATCCAATCGGGCCGCCTGTAACGTGCCGCCTTGCTGAAGGGCACCGACTGAACCTTCACGTCGCTTTGGTCGAGAACCCAATCGCGCTGTTCCAATATCTGCCTGACCATGTGGCCGACCATCTGCTTGACGCGGTCAACCAGAACATCTTCGCGAAACTCCTCCAGAAGCTGCTCCTCGATGCCCTCGACGGCAGGCTTTCCGAGCTCCGAGGCCGTCTCCAAGCGAGCGATAGTGGCGGGCTTCGTAAGAAACGACCAAATCCGCTGACCGATGTCGGACTCCGAGAGCGAGGCGAATTTCTCCGGATTGTAACGAAGCATGATAAAGGTCTCCTTGACCGGTCATAAATGGCCGGTCATAAATGCCTAGTCAAGGGTACTGCACGTTGAATTGCCCAGTTTGCTGGTTTGCCGCCAGTGTGCCGCTCCGATTCCGGTCGGCTGCCTCACGCTGCCAGGCTCCCTCATGTAAATTTTGAGTCATCGAATACACGGGATGAGGTTGAGATGAGGAAGGTCGTGCCGAACGGGAAGGCGGTGAAAGCCCTGAGGGAGCAGCTTGAAAGGCTGTCGACCCAAAAGGAAATGGCGAGTGAAATCGGTGTCAGCATTCGCATGCTTCGTATGATCGAGAATGAGAATGCGCCAATTGCAGTGACAACGGCTGAACGGTTGGCAAAAGCGCTGCAAGTTCATCGTGAACGCATTATCCTTGGCTCCGAGCTTTCGGAAATGACGCCGACCGTAAGTGCGCCGGAAGTCCTTTCCGCGCTGATGGAAGATGAGGACCGGCTCATCCCCCGCAACGACTATGACATCGCCAGTGCGACAGCGGACGAGGGCGCGCTCTATACGGAGGCGGCCCGCTCGCACGACGTGGCCTGCATTATCGAGACAACGCTCGATGAGGAAACTGGAGCCTATGCGCAGGAGCTTTTCGATATCCTCGTTGGCTTGTCCTGGTCGCAGCGAGATATTCTCGTCGACATTCCCCCCGCGACGGAGATCGCGGTTCGCCGGCGCCTGCGACAGCTCATCGTCCTTCTCAAGGGCAACGACATCTGGATTTATCGAACCTCGGTTCTGAGGCGATTGCCGGAGCGCTACACGGTCGCACCGCCGGACGAGCCGTTCTCCTATCAAAGCCGTCAGGTCGTAGCACTAGGGCCGCCGGGTGAATATGGCGAGACCACCATGCGCGTGCCGATCGATCATGGGCAGCCGTTCATCCTTCCGGCATGGCGGAAGCTTCGCAAGAGCGACAACGAAACAGAGACAGCCTGATGATGAGACGCAATCGCTTGATCGTCGCAGAATTGCACGCGCGCACTGAAATCAAATAGAAGTGCATTGGGCGGAAGTCGGGGGAGCGTATGAAGTTTAAGCTGGAAAATACTTTCGAGGACAATCTCGCTTTGTTTAGGGCCGAGGCTGTACAGATCGATCCCGAATGCGCGAAGATCCTCTTCGACAATTTGCATCTGCTGGATTCGGGAGGTGACACCGCGCCAAGCCGGGCAACAATCGGCGAGTTTCATAAGGCGGTACTGGATGCGCTTGATGGCATGTCCATCCCTCTGGGCGAGGACAAGGCATGACGCGGTATTTCCTGGGCAGCCTGTCCATCGAGGGTTTTCGTGGGATCAATAATGACGGTGACCCGCTCGTCCTCAAGTTCAAATCTGACGCCGTCAACTCGGTGCATGCGCCGAACGGCGTCGGTAAAAGCTCCATATTCGAAGCCGTTTGCTTCGCGATCCACGGCATTGTCCCGCGCCTGAAGGCGCTCCAGGAAGCCGAGCAGGGCGACAGCTATATCGTGAATCGCTTCCATCCCGGGCAGCAAGCGACGGTTGATCTGATATTCGCCAGCGATGACGCCTCGCCAGATGTGGCGATCAAGGTGGTGCGGGCTGCCAACGGTGCGCGCCTAGTGACTTCGCCGAGCGGTCATGCCGACCCGCAGCAGTTCCTCGCGAGCCTGCAGGAGGATTTCGTCCTCGTCGACTATAATCGGTTCGCAAAGCTCATCGATATCTCCGCCTTGGAGCGGGGACGTTCTTTCGCATCGCTCGTGGGACTGAGCCGATACTCCCGGCTACGTCAGGCTCTGGACGGCGCCAAGCGAACGCAGAACGTCAACAGTGATCTGGGCCTCTCCGCGCTTGATGCCGAGGTGACCACAGGCGCGCGCGCGTTGAGTGCGATCGAGCGGCGTGTCATTGCGGCGCATGACGAGGTCGCCGGAGCGGGAAGCGCCGCCGTCGATAAACTCTCCGATCTGAAGGCGGCGGTAACCGCCGCCTTATCCGCCATCGCCTTGCTCAAGCCATTGATCGGCGAGGCCTCGGTAATGGATCTCGATTTCGAAGCGGCAGAGTTGGCGATCGAGAAACAGGAAGGCGGCGAAGCGCGAAAGACGCTGGACACGCTAACGACCTCCGCCACGTCGCTGGCGGGGCTTGAGGTCACGGTAGAGGAATTGGCCGACGTTGATCGGCTGCTCGAGTTGGCCGGAAGAAGAGACGAGGCCGTGCGCAGCGTCGGCGCGGAAGCATTGCACGCCCTTTTGCGCGATGCGCTGGCTGTGGTGTCCGGCTCCGATTGGCACGACCCGAATCAATGCCCAGTTTGCGAGGCGAAAGGTAGTGATGCTCTAAAGCCGCGGCTGGAAGGCAAGATCGCTAAATACGATGTAGCCGCTCAGCTCGGGGCCGAACTCATCAACGATGTCGCCACAGCGCCTGGGATCGCGAAGCTACGCAAGCTTGAAGAGGCGCCGGCCATGGCGATCGCGACGGGTGATCGCTTGCACGTAGCGTTCGATTTGGCCGCCAAGAAGGGGGATTTGGCGACCTCCGACCTGGAGATCATCAAGGCGCGCCTCGGGGTTCTTGAAACGCAGCGTGGCGAAACTCTTGCTCGGGTGCGAGGTGAGGCCGACGCGTTGCAGGCGCGCTTGCCTCCCTCATTGGTGCAGGTAACCCGCATCCTCAGCTTCGCAAAGCAGTTCCGCGATGCCGTGCTGGAATACGAGAGCGGCGAGCCGGTGCTCAAGGTGAAACAGGACAAGCTCAAGGTTCTGAATCGCTGGAAGACATTCATCACGCGCGCCGGCCAAAGCTTTGCTGATGCCGAAGCCGAACTGGCCAACGAGCGGATTGGCGAGATTCAGACCGCTTGTCAGGATCTGTTCGGCCGGTTCGTGCGAGGCGGTCCCGATGTGAAGCCGACCCTGAGCCGCGCGCAGAACAGCGAAAACGTTGATCTAAAGCTCGCGGACTTCTTCGGCCTACAGGACCTCAGTGCCCGGGCTCTACTCTCGGAAAGCTATCGGAACGCTGTGGCGGCTGCGATTTTCTTCGCGGCCGCGACCAAGCACAGCGGTGTTCCGCGCTTCATGGTGCTCGACGACGTGACATCGAGCTTTGACGCTGGTCACCAGTTCGCGTTGATGGACGCCGTGCGGACGTTGCTACGCTATGGCGCTGTGCCGGACGGGCTGCAGTTCATTTTCCTGAGCCATGACACCAGCCTGGAGAAGTACTTCGACAAGCTCAATGGCACTGCGGATTGGCATCACCAGAAGCTCCAAGGCATGCCTCCAAAGGGGCGGCTCATGGTATCGGCCCAGGAGGCGGATCGTCTCAAGGCGCAGGCGTTGCAGCACCTGAATGCTGGCCAGATCGATATTGGTGCGCCGATCCTGCGGCAATATCTCGAATACAAGCTGGGACAGATTATCGCCAAGTTGGAGATCCCTGTTCCACCGGACTATGCCACCCGTGGTGACAAGCGGACGCTTTCGACCTACATCGACGCAATCGGCGAGGCCGTGAAGCTTTATCATGCGGCCAATCGGTGTGTGCTGACGCCTCAGCAGATCGCCGATCTCCAAAACCATCATGTGCCATCGATCGTTGGGAATTTCGTCAGCCACTACGAGACCGGCGCGGGGACGCCTTTCAACGCCTACGCCTTGCTGGGGGTGTTGCAGAGCATTGATAGTCTCGCGGACTGCTTTACCTACGTTGATCCGAGTAACGGACAGAAGCGATACTATCGCCGGTTAGATCGCCGTTAAGCGACTCACGGAGGCTACGCGACAATCTCGCGATCAAGCAACAACAGGGCCGAAGGCCCTGGCGTTGCGCGTGCAGGGAGTTGCCGCAAGCTAGTCGAAGTGTGGGTCGGGATAGCGCTCTTCGATGACGTAGCGCATGACATTCCACCAGACGTTCTCGATCGTGTAGTCCATCGGTTTGATTTTGCGTGGGACCCACTCGCCGAGCGAGCTTGCCATGCGGACATGCCCGGGGGTCTTGATTTCCGGTTCCCTCTCGGCGGCCGTGCCCGATTTGACCGACAGCTCAATGACGTTGAGCGTATCCCGATCATATTCAATGATCGCCTGGAGGAAGCTGCCCTTATCGGTTAGCGGATGAGCGGCTGTATGGGATACAAGAGCCACTTGCAGTTTATCGCCCATTGCGATGTAAGGCTCTAGCAGTCCGTCTGTCTGGAGGCCTTGGCGCCAGCGGTCGTGGGTGTCGAGGGCGTCTGGAAAATCGCCCCAGTTGAAGTCTCCCCGGCCGCCGAAGGTGATCTTGCCGTAACCATCGACATGGTAACGCAGCGCGTCCATCAGCTCGAGCGCTCGACGCGGGTCTTTTTCTGTAAGGACCGCGTCGATGGCTCCCAACACCTCCTCCATGTCGAAAACGATCTTTCTGAGCTCCTCTTTTTGCTCAACAAACATCTTCGGGATTTCACCGACGGGGTTCGGAAGCGGAAGTGTCCAAGGAAAGTCGATGTCGTCTTCGCTGAAGCGCCGATAGGGAATGTTGAGCTTGTCCAGGAAGGCGGCCGACTGGTAGTAGGTCTGGCTCTTCAAGCTATGCTCGATCTGATCGAGTGCGAGCTTACGGGCATTAATTCTAAAAGTGCCTTGGAGCGCAGTCGTGCCGACGACGTAGCTTTCCGGTGAATGGGTGCTGCTGATGGATAGCGTGTTGACGATTTGCCGGGCCGACAGCAGGTACATCTCGCCGTCGTCCTCCCGGCCGACGTGAAGAAGCGCGAAGAAGCCTTCGAGCGGCATTCCTTTGTCGTCAACCACGTAGCTTTTGGGAATGTAGTGCGTTGTGCGGCGATCCTGAAAATATTTTGCCTGTATCACTCCGACGCGCGGCGGGACTCTATCGGTAAATCGCTGCGTGGTGGTGCGTCGCTGTATGAGAAAATCGGCCCCGTCGGTATCTACGCTCCGCTCGAGAACCCAGAACCGGTCGATGAGAAAAGAACGCGTACGCGCTTCTCCGACGGCGCCGTTCTCCATAATTTTGAGCCACGTCGGCCAGCTGTCTTCCACGAGATTGTCCTGTGCTTTCTGGGGTTTTGTCGGTGTCGGATTTGCCGCGAAAAGCACCTTACTCGTCTGTATTCAGTTTCTGGAGTTCCCCAAGGAAGATCGTGCCGATTTCGACGGCGCGTTCAGCGGTCTCCGGGTCCACATCCATGCCATGCGTAGCTTCGTTCATGGTGTGGAGGGCGTCGAGCATCTGCTCTGTGCTACTTGGCACCGATCCATTTCGATGCAGATCACGGAGCATTTTCATGATGCCGGTCGGCCGGTCGAAAGCGACGCCTCGCTTGTCCGCGAGATCGCGTACCGCGCGCTCGATTTCGATGCGTAGCTTGACCACGGACATCAGTGGAAATTCTCGCGCGAACTCCGCGGCCGTCGGGAGGGCATCCTCGAGTTGTGGCGGCAACGCAGCCGAGAGCTGATACTGGGCGACCCCCATCGGTTTGCTGGAGTCTCGCAACGCGTATTCCACGATCACCTCGTTGCGCCCTTTGCACAAGATGATGCCGATGGTCGGTTTGTCGTCGGGATGGCGCAATTGCTCGTCCACGGCCGAGAGGTAAAAGTTCATCTTTCCCGCAAATTCGGGTTTGAAGTCTTCGATCTTCAGCTCGATCACCACGAAGCAGCGAAGACGCAGATGATAGAAAAGAAGGTCCAAGTAGTAATCCTGCCCGCCGACTTCGAGGTGATATTGGCTGCCGACGAATGCGAAGCCCTTGCCGAGCTCGAGGATGAGTGAACGCAGATGCTCGACCAAACCACGCTCGAGGTCGCGCTCCAGCATGTCTGGGCCAAGCGAGAGGAAGTCGAACGTGTAGGGGTCTTTGAGGATTTGTTGGGCAAGCTCGGACTGCTCTGCGGGCAGGGTTCGCGAGAAATTGGTGAGGGCGCTTCCTTGCCGGGCAAAAAGCTTGCTTTCGATCTGATGGACAAGAACGTTACGACTCCAGCCGTGTTCAATTGCCTGCCGCGCGTACCAGGTGCGCTCTTCCTGCGTTTTGACGGCGTCGAGCAAACGGACGTTATGCCCCCATGGCAATAGTGCAACAACCTGTTGCACAAATTCGCCGTTGGGCCAGGCCTCGGCGAACGAGCGCATGTATTTCAGATTCCGGGGCGATAAACCGGTCATTTCCGGGAAAGCCAGGCGAAGATCGCCAGCCAGACGGTCGACCACCCGGGCACCCCAACCTTCGCGCTCCTGCCGTTCCAGGATGTCGCGCCCGATCGTCCAGTAGAGCGTCACTAGCTCGCGGTTGATCGACAAGCTGGCTCGGTGGCGTGCCGCCGCGATCTTCTGCTTCAGATCCCCGACGAACGCCGTGTAGCTTTGCGCGTCCACTTCGCCAGCGGAACCGAGCGCATCGCTGCGGCGAGGGGGCTTTCGCGGCCGCGAGCTCATGCGGCCTCTTTCAGTCGCTTCTTCGCCAGCATGGCGCGCACGAATTTGTCCCATTTCGCCATGCCAGCGCGTTTCTCGATCATATAGTGCCAGCGGTCGTAGTGCTTGGAGCTGACATCCTGTAGCGCGTGGTTCTGGAGGCGATCGCGGATTTCCTTCGACACGCCTGCCTTGCCGGCGAGCGTCTTGAACGTGCGCCGGAGATCGCGGTTTGTCGCATATGGAATCACGCCGCGATCTCGCTGCCGCCAAACAAAGCTATAAAGAGTGCCGTGGCTGACAGGCTTCGAGGGGTCCTTGGCGGAGGGGAAGAACCAGCCATACTCGTTCGGCTTGATCTTTTCGATCAGCTCGGCGGCAAGCAATGGCACTGGGACAGCGTGCGGCTGGAGGTTCTTGGTCTTCGACCAGTCGATGATTCGCTCACTGGCGTCCCATTGATTGACATGAAACCGCGCGATCTCCTCGACGCGCTGCCCTGTCAGCATGATGAGTTGCACCGCGCGGGGATAGGAGGGGTGGACCGGCGTGTCGGGGCTCTCCAGCCAGCGATAGAGTTGCACAAACTCGTCTTCGTCAAGCCAGCGCGTGCCCTGGATCTTAGGCTCGGTAGGAATGCCGGTTGCCGGATTGAAAGGGAGTCGAAAGCGTCTGGAAGACTGCTGCCGATAGTCGTTGTCAGACTTCATGCCCCAGCTAAAGGCGGCATGGAGATAGGAGCGCACATGGTCGGCCATTGATTTGGCACCGCGCTCGTAGATCGGGCGGATCAGCTCGATGATTTCCTCGGCCTCGATCTCGCGAGCGAGGCGGTTGCGTCCGAGCGTGTCGGCGATCTTGTTAAGGCCTTTTTCCGTTTCCTTCCAGGACGGCTTGCTCGCATCCTTGAGCGCGGCGACATAGCCTTCGAACAGATCAGCGACGGTGCCGGGGCGCGTGTCGGTAGCGATCTTGATGCTGCGACCCTTCTGGATGACGTCGGCGAAGTCGCGTTTGAATATTTCGCGTGCCTGGGCGAGCGATATGGAGGGATAAGCCCCGAGCTTCTTCTTGGTCCGCTTCCCATCGCGCCATTGCTGCGCCATCCAGTCGGCGGTGACGCGCTTCGGCATGGGCTTGAGGACAAGCACGAGGCGGCCGGTGCCGCGCCCTTCACCGTCGGCGAGATTTTCCTGTTTCTGACTTAGCTCCACCCGCTTCAACGCATGTCGGATCGCGGTGTCGGTCAGGCTTGGCATGGCGTTTCCTCCTGTGCCGCAACTGGGATCGGTCGAGGAGAAACGGGGATCGTTTGCTGGGATCGGAAAGCCGCTTTCAACCCCTCTTACCGCTCCCAATTTGCCATAGCCGCCCCCTGTGTGCAATGAAGAAAAAATCGGATATATCGTTGATGATTCATCGGTATTGAACGTGATCCAACGTGATCATAGGGTGGGTAGTGGGGTGGTTGTGCACGAGGATCAAGGCGGTCGCCGATAATTCCAGCGCGCGCTTGATCACTTCGCGCGGATAGACCGGGGTGTGGTCCACGGTGCCGGTCTGCTGCACCTCGTCGGCGATGAGCTGGTTGCGCTTGTCGAGAAACAGCAGGCGAAACTGCTCCTTGTCGGCAAAAGCCATGCTGGAGCGGCAATAATCGATCACCTCGTTCCAGGACGACAGCGCGTTGCGGCTGTTGACCTCGCCCTTGGTTACGCGGCTCGCGGCGGCCGCGATCAGCTTGAGCTGGTTGATCGCGGCCTCGCCGATGCCGTCAACCTCGCGCAAGCGCGCCACCGGCGCGTGCACGACCTCGGCGAACGAGCCGAAGGACTTGATCAGCGCCTTGGCCAGAGGTTTCGTGTCGCGTCGCGGCAGTGCCGGAAACAGCGCCATCTCCAGGAGTTCGTAGTCGCTCAGCGCATCCGCGCCGGCATTGTAGAAGCGCTCGCGCAGCCGCTCGCGATGGCCGAGATAATGCGGCGCGTCCTCAAGCTTGCTCTTGTCGTGGTTCGGCTTGGCGGGCATCGGCCGCCAGCATCGCCGGGGACCTCCGTTTTTGCAACCGTCAATTGCGACGGCGCCCGTTCGGTAATTGCCCAGCAGGCACGTCCCGAAAGCTCACCCGATCTGCTTCTCGCCGTGCCGCTCCGACAGGGTGAAGATCTCGACGCCATCAGCGGTGACGCCGACGGAGTGCTCGAACTGTGCCGACAGCGAGCGGTCGCGGGTGACGGCAGTCCAGCCGTCGGACAGGATCTTCACATGCGGCTTGCCGAGATTGATCATCGGCTCGATGGTGAAGAACATGCCAGGCTTGAGCTGCACGCCTTCGCCGGGCCGGCCGATATGAATGATGTTCGGCTCGTCGTGGAACATGCGGCCCAGACCGTGGCCGCAGAAATCGCGCACCACGCTCATGCCCTGCGGCTCGACGAAGCTCTGGATGGCGTAGCCGATGTCGCCGGTGGTGGCGCCGGGCTTCACGGCGGCGATGCCGCGCATCATCGCTTCATAGGTCACCTCGATCAGCCGCTCGGCCTTGCGGGCGATCGGGCCGACCGCATACATCCGGCTGGAATCGCCATACCAGCCGTCGACGATGAAGGTGACGTCGATGTTGACGATGTCGCCTTCCTTCAGCGGACGGTCGCCGGGCATGCCGTGGCAGACCACGTGGTTGAGCGAGGTGCAGGTCGAGTAGCGATAGCCGCGATACATCAGCGTCGCCGGATAGGCATTGTTGCTGAAGGCGAAGTCGCGGACGAATTCGTCGATGCGCTCGGTCGGCACGCCGGGCCCGACGATGTCGGTGAGCTCGTCGAGGCACTTCGCCACCAGCGCGCCCGCCTTGCGCATGCCGGCAAAGGCGCTCGGCCCATGCAGCTTGATCTGTCCGGTCTTGCGCAGGGAGGTATCGGAGGCTTCGACGTAGCTCATGCGGGCGCAATCTTCTGAGGTGGGCTCGATATCGGCGGAAAGTCTTGATTTCAGGCCCCAATTTAATGATTGCGGGCCTTCGTGCAAGCCAAGGGAGCGCGTTTTCGAGCGACGTGGCTACCGGTTCGTGTGAAGAAAACGCGTCAAAACAAGGATCTTGCCGCCTCTTGCGCCCGAAAGCGGGCCTAATTTGGGACTTCTACGGTGGTTTCCACCGGCAGCGCGCCGCCGCGGACGCGGATTTCGCGGACGGGGTAGGGAACCCGGATGCCCTCGCGCTTGAAAGCGTCCCACAGCGCCAGCATCACGTCGCTCTTGACGTTGTCCATGCCGTCGGGGTCCGCAATCCAGAAGGTCAGCGAAAACTTCATCCCGGCTTCCGCGAACTCGGTCAGGATGGAGTTCGGCGGCTTGCCCTTGGTCGCGCGCGGATGGGCCGCGGCGGTCTCGGCGGCGAGTTTGGTGACCAGGCGGGGGTCGGCGTCGTAATTGGTGCCGAAGGCGATCTTCACCAGCGTGTTCTTGTCGGTATAGGTCCAGTTGACGACCTTCTGCGTCACCAGATCTTCGTTCGGCACCAGGAACTCGCGGCCGTCGCCGGCGGCGACGGAAATATAGCGCGTCTTCATCGCGCTGATGCGGCCGGTATTGTCGCCGATGGTAACGAGATCGCCGGGCTTCACCGACTTGTCGGCGAGCAGGATGATGCCCGAGATGAAGTTGGCCACGATCTTCTGCAGGCCGATACCGATGCCGACGCCGACCGCGCCGGAGAACACCGCGAGCGCCGACAGGTCGATGCCGACCGCGCCGAGCGCAATGACGATTGCGATGGCAAGAAGCCCGATGCGGATGATCTTGACCAGCAGCACCTGCACCGACGGCGTCAGGTCAGTGGTTGCGTTGATCCGGCTCTCGGCAAAATTGCTCGCGATGTTGGTGAGCCACAGCGCGATCAGCAGGAGCGCGCCGGCCTTGAGGACCAGCAGCGGGGTCAGCCTGAGACCACCGAGCACGATCGCGTAGGAATCGAGCAGGTCGACCGTCGTATCGAGCTGGCCGAGGATCGAGAGCGCGGCGAGAAGCCACGCCGTGATCGACACCAGGCGGACGATGAAGGCATTGCGCAGCACAGAGGTCACCAGCCGGATCACGAGCCAGGCGAAGCCCAGCTTGGCGGCGACCATCAGCAGATAGGAGCGGCTCGGCCAGGTCGCGTGGTACATCACCACGCGCGAGACGATCACGAGCAAAGTGAACACTGCCGTCGAGGCGCTGGAGAGCATCACCCGGGCGAAGTGCCGGAGCGGCAGCGGCCAGCGCATCGTCAGCGCGGTCATGTCGACCCGGTTGCGGATCGCGGTCTCCGCGGCATAGGCGATACCGGCTGCGGCCAGGATGAGACCGAATTGCAGGTAGAACCAGGGCGAGGAGATTTCCGCCCCGACGCTGCGCGCGGTGGTCTGCACGAACTCCATGAAGTCCTTGAGGTCCATGTCCATCGGTCTCGTCGGCAAGCGGGGAGGAATTGATTCGAGGGAGCCGCAGAATCCCACAAAGGGCGCGGCCGGGCCATCGATACACCGGCATGTGATGGGCGTTAAGGCCGTAAAATGCGGGCAGATTGCCGCGAGCGGGAGAAATGGGTTGGCGTGCCAGGGCCGCGACGATATGGATGCCCTTCCAGCTGTTTTGAACCGGAAGGTGGATGGCCTCTCTCGACTCCGTCAGCATCGCCATATTGCTCGGCTCCGTCCTCGTGATGGCCGGTATCCTGTCGAGCCTGCTTGCGCTGCGCTTCGGAGCGCCCTTGCTGCTCGTCTTCCTTGTGATCGGCATGCTCGCGGGCGATTCCGGCCCCGGCCGGCTCCAGTTCGACGACGTCCGCACCACCTATCTGGTCGGCTCTGTGGCGCTGGCCCTGATCCTGTTCGACGGTGGCCTGCGGACGCGCTTTGCCAGCATCCGTACCGTGCTCGCGCCGTCCGTGGTACTCGCGACCGTCGGCGTGCTCCTGACCGCGCTGATTACGGCGCCGTTCGCTAAATACGCGCTCGACCTCAACTGGACGGAGTCGCTGCTGGTCGGCGCCGTGGTCGCCTCGACCGACGCCGCCGCCGTCTTCCTGCTGGTGCACACCCAGGGCCTGCGTCTGCGCCCGCGCGTCGGCGCGACGCTGGAGGCCGAATCCGGCACCAACGACCCTTTCGCGATCTTCCTCACCTTGATGCTGGTCGAATACATCTCGCTGGGATCGAGCTCCGCAAGCCACGTGGCGATGGAGTTCATCCAGGAGGCGGTGCTGGGCGCCCTGGTCGGCGTCTTCGGCGGACGGCTCGTCGTCATCGCGCTCAACAAGGTCGCGCTGCCGCAGGGCCTGCACGCGCCGTTCGTGACCACGGCTGCGCTGGTGATCTTCGGCGGCTCGCAGATCATGCACGCCTCCGGCTTCCTCGCGGTCTATCTGGCCGGCATCATCATCGGCAACCGGCCGACCCGCGCGCACAATTCGGTAGTGGCTTTCCTCGATGCGGCGACCTGGCTGGCGCAGATCGTGATGTTCGTGCTGCTCGGCCTCCTGGTCTCGCCGAGCCGGTTAGGGGCCAGCGTGCTGCCGGCGGTCGGGGTCGCCTTCGTGCTGATGCTGGTGGCGCGGCCGATCGCGGTATTCGTGTGCCTGGCGCCGTTCCGCTTCAACTGGCGCGAAAAGATCTTCATCGCCTGGACCGGCCTGCGCGGTGCCGTCGCGATCTTCCTGGCCTCGATCCCGATGCTGGTCGGCCTGTCCAAGGCCTATCTCTATTTCGACGTCGCCTTCGTCGTCGTCATCATCTCGCTGTTGCTGCAAGGCTGGACGTTGGCACCCGCCGCGCGCAAGCTGCATGTCGCTCTGCCGCGCGCCGAGCGCGGTCCGCGCCGTGTCGAGCTGGATCTGCCCGGGCAGCTCGAGCAGCAGCTGGTCGGCTATCCGGTGCGGCCCAAGAGCCTGTATTTCCGCCGCGGCCTGATCCCGTCCTGGTCCAAGCCGACGCTGGTGATCCGCAACGAGAACATTTTGACACCGACGGAAGCCGACCCGATCGCGCCCGGCGACTACATCTATTTGCTGGCGCCGCCGGAAAAGGCCGAGTCGCTCGACCGCTTCTTCGTCGACATGCAGCCGGGCTCGGCGCCCGATCCGCATCTGCTCGGCGACTTCATGGTCTCCGGCGAGCACACATTGGCCGAACTCGCCGAGATCTACGGCGTCAAG
Source organism: Bradyrhizobium genomosp. III (assembly GCF_000261705.1). Taxonomy (NCBI): domain Bacteria; kingdom Pseudomonadati; phylum Pseudomonadota; class Alphaproteobacteria; order Hyphomicrobiales; family Nitrobacteraceae; genus Bradyrhizobium; species Bradyrhizobium genomosp. III. Next base: position 15,094 of record NZ_AJQF01000434.1, read on the forward strand.
GTCGGCGAGGACGAGGGCAAGCTGACGCTGGCCGATTATTTCGACGTCCATCTCGACCGCGCCCCGAAAGAGGGCGCCGAGCTGCCGCTGGACGAGATCGTTCTGGTCGCGCGCAGCATCTCCGGCGGCCGCGTCAATGTCGTCGGCCTGCGCCTGCCGGAAGAAGACGAGACGCCACCGCCGCTGACGCGCGCACAGGCGCTGCGAAAGAAGCTCGCGGAGGTATGGACGTCGGTGGCAGGGGTCTAAGCGAGCTGCCGGCGGATCAACAATCTCCCGTGTCGTCCCGGCGAACGCCGGGACCCATAACCACAGGGAGGAATTTGGCGAAGGCTCGCAGTTACTCTTTCTTCGCCGGTATTTGCACCACAATCCTTCGGCAGATCACGCGGTATGGGTCCCGGCGTTCGCCGGGACGACGGCGGTGGGTGTTGCGCCAGCGTAGCCCAAACAAGCGCTGCATGCCCCTCATGCCAGCACCTTCACCCCGCCAAAACTCGTGACCCGCCCCTGTTTCAGCATCACGATCTGCGTCGCGAGCTGGCGCAGCTCGGCGGCGTCGTGGCTGACATAGACCATCGGCACGTTGGCCTCGTCGCGCAGCCGCACCAGATAGGGCAGGATCTCGAGCTTGCGGCCCTCGTCGAGCGCGCCGAGCGGCTCGTCGAGCAGCAGCAGGCGCGGCCTTGAGAGCAGCGCGCGTCCGAGCGCGACGCGCTGGCGCTCACCGCCGGAGAGCTTTCCAGGGCGGCGGCCGAGCAGGGTGCCGATATCGAGCAGGTCGATGACGCGCTTGTGCTGCGCCGGATCCGGCGCCAAGCGGTTCATCTGCCGTCCATAGTCGAGATTCTGCGCGACGTTGAGATGCGGGAACAGCCGCGCATCCTGGAACACATAGCCGATGCGGCGGCGCCAGGCCGGGACATGGATGCCGGCCGCGGTGTCGTCGACGGTTTCGCCGTCGAGCACGATGGTGCCGCGGTCGGGCCGCAGCAGCCCCGCGATCATGTTGACCAGTGACGTCTTGCCGGCGCCCGAGGCGCCGAACAGGCCGATGACGCGGCCTTCGCCGGTGAAGGATGCGGAGAGCGAGAATTCACCGAGTTGTTTTTCGACATCGACGCGCAGCATGGTCAATTCCCGTGCAGGCGCTGCGTAGCGCGGCGAGCGAACCATTCGGCGGCGATCAGTGCGCCCAGCGCCAGCACGATCGAGACGATCACGAGCCGGCCGGCCGCGGCGTCACCGTCCGGCGTCTGGATCAGCGAATAGATCGCCGAGGAAATCGTCTGGGTCTCGCCGGGAATGTTGGAGACGAAGGTGATGGTGGCGCCGAACTCGCCGATCGCCTTGGCAAAGCCGAGCACCATGCCGGCGAGCACGCCCGGCAGGGCCAGCGGCAGCGTCACCGTGAAGAACACTTTCCAGGGCGCGGCGCCGAGCGTCTCGGCGGCCTGCTCGAGCCGGCGATCGATCGCCTCGATCGACAGGCGCATCGGCCGCACCAGCAGCGGAAACGACATCACGCCGCAGGCCAGCGCCGCGCCGGTCCAGCGGAACGAGAAGACGATGCCGAGATGTTCGGCGAGGAAGCCGCCGACGAGGCCGCGGCGGCCGAACGTCAGCAAGAGCAGATAGCCGGTGACGACAGGCGGCAGCACCAGCGGCAGGTGCACCACCGCGTCGAGCATCGACTTGCCCCAGAAGTCGCGCCGCGCCAGCAGCCACGCCAGCGCGACGCCGAATGGCGTCGCGACCAGCGTTGCGATGATCGCGACCCTGAGCGAGAGCAGGATCGCGGTCCATTCGGCGGGAGAGATGTCGAACATCAAATGGTGAATATCAGATTGTCGGGCTGACGAGGAACTTGAAGCCGTATTTTTCCAGAATGGTCTTGGCGGCCGAGGAGCGCAGGAAGGTGAGATAGCCGCTGGTCCCGTCCTTCGCCGTCATGGTCGCGGCGACCGGATAGACGATCGCGGGATGCGACTCCGCAGGGAAGGTGCCGACGATCTTGACGCCGGGCTCAACCTTGGCGTCGGTGGCATAGACGATGCCGAGGTTGGCCTCGCCGCGTGCCACCAGCGTCAGCGCGGCGCGCACGCTCTCGGCCATCGCGAATTTCGGCTCTGCGGCCTGCCATGCGCCGAGCTTCTCGAGCGCGGCCTTGGCGTATTTGCCTGCCGGCACCGACTTGACGTCGCCGGTCGCGATCCTGCCGTCGCCGGCGAGCTTGGCGAGGTCGAAACCTTGCGCGATGGTGACGTTGTCGATCTTGGAATCCTTCGGTGCGATCAGCACGATGCTGTTGCCGAGCAGATTGACTCTGGAGGGCTCGTTGATGGTCTTCCTGGAGATCGCGTAATCCATCCAGTCGGTGTCGGCGGAGACGAACACATCGGCCGGCGCGCCCTGCTCGATCTGCCGCGCCAGCACCGAGCTTGCGGCATAGCTGACCGAGAACTTGACGCCGGTCTTGGCGGTGTAGGCGGCGTCGATCTCGTCGAGCGCGTTCTTCATCGAGGCCGCGGCGAACACGGTGATGGTCTTGTCCTCGGCGGCGGCCGGCGAAAGGCTCGCGCTTGCGAGGATCACGAGGGCGGTGAAAAACCCCGAAATACGTAACATGGGGAGCGCTCCGTGCGAGTCCGCGCGCGCAAGATGCACGCACAGGTCTGGCGTTGGTGGGTCAGGTCGCGACGGGTGGAAGCGCTGCTCCACGGGGCCCGGCTGCGGCTTACGGCCGGCAGGGATATCGCAATTGCGAAGATAGCAGGCTGGCGCCGCAGGTCAAAGGGTGGCCGTTTGTCCGGCAAACAGCGCTATTGAACCGGGAGGATCGCGATCGCGACCGCATCCTCCTTGGCGCCGCTGATTTGGAGCACGAAAGGCTGCGCCGACAGCTCGTATTTCACGGTCTTGCGAATGCCGCCGCAATCGGTCGCGCCGCTGAAGGCCAAGGGCTTCAGGACATGCCCATCCTGGACCACGTCGATCCAGGCACCGGTGGACAGGCTGATCGTGTAGAGCCCGGGCTTGGCGGACTTGATGCTCGTGAAGCCGGCAAAAGTGCCGTCCTTGGGCGCTCGCTCCGGCGGCGTCGGCAGTTTTGCCTCGCTCGAGGCCGCCAGCCCCAGCGTGATGGCCGAGGACGGCAAGCTCGCCTGCTCGCTGCCCGATGCGAGCGTCGCGCGGTCCGGCGCGGTGAGCGCAGCGCGCTCCCGCTCGATCGGCCATTTGAACTTGTCGCAGCCGCTGGGCTCTTCAGCGGCGAGGGCGGAGGTTGCGCTGAACGAGAGCGCAGCGAGGAAGGCGAGGACGCGCATGTGAAATCCCATCATTGGCCACGCGACCAGTGCGAGGCTTGCGGTCAGGTCTTGTTGATAAGGGAGGCGCGTCCCGGGATGCCGCGGCTTACGGCTGAGCGGCGAGGCGACCGTAGCGCATTGTCGCGACACGAACCAACCAACGAGTTCGTCATCCCGGGGCGCGCGTAGCGCGAGCCCGGGATCCATAGCCACAGGATTGCATTTGGCGAAGACTCGGAGTGACAATCTTACGGCCTGTGGTTATGGATCCCGGGCTCGCTTCGCGCCCCGGGACGACAGTGGTGGGTGGGGCGACAGCGTACCTTACGGCTTCGCATCCGCCGCGTGCAGCACCGCTTTGCACGCCGCCGGCATCTGCGCCAGCGTCATCGGCGGTTTCGGCTTTGGCGGCTCCGGCGGCGGCTTGGGGTGCAGCACCGCGTCGGAGAACCAATAAGCGAGATCGGCGGGCTTGCAGCCTTCGTCCTCGGCCTGTGACGGCTGGCCCTCGCATTCGCCGGCGCCTGGCGGGCAGTGCATGCGGATGTGGAAGTGGTAGTCGTGGCCCCACCAGGGCCGGATCTTCGACAGCCAGGCGCGGTCGCCCTTGGCCTCGCGGCACAGCGCCTTCTTGATCGCGGCGTTGACGAAGATGCGCTGCACCGCCGGCTCCCGCGCCGCGTCGCGCAGCACCAGCACATGGCCAGGTGTGAACACTTTTGGATCGACGTCGAGCCGGTCGTGGCGCACCATCATCACAGCCGACATGTCCTCGCGCTCCTCGCGCGAGAGGCGGCGGTCCGGCATCGGCGTCAGCCAGATGTCGGCATCGAGACCGATCTGGTGGCTGGCATGGCCCGACAGTGCCGGGCCGCCGCGCGGCTGGGCGATGTCGCCGACCAGGATGCCCGGCCATCCCGCGTCCTTGCGCGCTTTGGCCGCGAGCCGCTTGATCAGCGCGATCATCTCGGGGTGGCCATAGCTGCGGTTGCGCGACAGCCGCATCACCTGCCAATTGTCGCCGTTGAGCGGCATCTGCTCCGCGCCGCCGATGCAGCCCTTGGTGTAGGAGCCGATGACATGGGCCGCCCCCTTCGCCGGCAGCAGCTTGCGCGCGAACAGCTCCTTGGCGGCGAGATCGGGGTCGTTGGGATTGGCGAGCGGCGGCAGCGGCTTCGGGTTGACGCTGCCCTTGTCCTGGGCCAGCGCGCCGCCGGCGGCCAGGAGCGTCATGACGAGCAGGAGAGGGGCGAAGCGGCGGGGACTCATGCGCAGCCCTTATAACCCAACACGGCGTCGGGGGTAAGAATCGGGCTGTGCTGCGGCGGACGACCTCACGGCGTCTTGACGGCCGCAGCCCCCGCGCGAAGGCGCGTCCGGGCATGACGATGTCATATCCAACAAGGTTGTCCAAAAGTCGTAGTTTTTTCGCGGGGCCAGCCGGATTCTTAATGGTGCAATAACCGTATCCTGCATTGACCAAAATTCGTGCGCGGAACCGAGTTCGTTTCCATCCCGTATGCAATCGGACCCGCGCCCGGAATTGATTCATGGAGAGCGCGCGTTTTTGCACCATCGCTCTCTTCGATTGCGACCAAGACGCAGGTCTGGTGCGCCACTCGGCCTGCTTGCGCCTCGTAAACAGGCACCAGAGCCGGGCTCTCGGTGCTCGCAAGTCGGAGCCTTGGCTGGCGCGGGCACCCAAGATTACTTTTTTTTCAGACACTTGCCCCAAGACTTGTGCCCAAAGACTTGCGGCCACAGGGCGCGACTGGGACGAGTGAAGTTGGGTTTGGGGTCTCGAAAAACAAGGAAACGAAAGCAAAGCGTGCTTGCCCGGGCTGGCCAATCGCCGCGCAAGCCACGCTTCGCGCGCGCGCCGCGAGCTCTTTCGGAACGCGATGAAGTCCTGCGCAGCCGCGCCGAGGCGGAAGCTGCGATCGCGGACGCGCGCAAATCCCATGAGCGTCTGCGCCAGGCCGTCGACATCCTGCCGCAGGGCATCGTGTTTCTCGATGCCGAGGGCCGCTACGTCCTCTGGAACAAGAAATACGCCGAGATCTACAGCAAGACCGCCGATCTGTTCGAAGAGGGCGCGCGTCTCGAAGACACGCTGCGCATCGGCGTTGCCCGCGGCGATTACCCCGAGGCCATCGGCCATGAGGACGAGTGGATCGCCGAGCGGCTGCAAAGGCTCTATCAGCCCGGCGCGCGCCACGAGCAGAAGCTGTCGGACGGCCGCGTCATCCTGATCGACGAGCGCCTGACCGACGATGGCGGCGTCGTCGGCCTGCGCGTCGACATCACCGAGCTGAAGCAGCGCGAGGCCTCGTTCCGCCTGCTGTTCGACGGCAATCCCGTGCCCATGATCGTCTGCGCGCTGGACGACGAGTGCATCCTCGGCGTCAACGACGCAGCGGTCGCGCATTACGGCTACAGCCGCGCCGAGTTCGAGCGACTGAAGATCCGCTCCCTGCAGGCCTTCGACAGCGAGCCGCCCTGGACCGCCGACCCGACCGGCGAGGAGCAGGCCGGCCGCACCTGGAAGCACGTCAAGGCCGACGGTGCGCTGATCGACCTTGCGATCTATTCCCGGGAATTGACCTATGCCGAGCGGCCGGCGGTGCTGCTCGCGCTGATGGACATCACCGAACGCAAGCGCGCCGAGGCGCGGCTCGCCTTCATGGCCCAGCACGACGGGTTGACCGGCCTGCCCAACCGCAGCCTGTTGCGCCAGCAGGTCGACGAGATGCTGCTGCACACGCGGCGCAGCACCGACAAGGTCGCGCTGCTGATGCTGGGGCTCGACAGTTTCAAGTCGGTCAACGACACGCTCGGACATGCGGTCGGCGACAAGCTCCTGCGCGGCGTCGCCAAGCGGCTGCGCTCGACGCTGCGCGAGGAAGACGCGCTGGCGCGGCTCAATTCCGACGAGTTCGCGATCGTGCAGAGCGGCCTGGCGCGTCCCGAGGACGCGGTGATGCTGGCAAAACGTCTGCTCGCGGCGATCGCCGATCCCTATCTGCTCGACGGCCATTCCGTGGTGATCGGCGCCTCGATCGGCATTGCCATGGCGCCGGGCGACGGCGATGATTCCGAAAAGCTGCTCAAGAGCGCCGACATGGCGCTGTCGCGCGCCAAGCTGGACGCGCGCGGCACCTTCGCCTTCTTCGAGGCCGCGCTCGATGCGAAAGCGCAGAGCCGCCGCAAGATCGAGGTCGAGCTGCGCGACGCGATCCAGAACGACGTGCTGCGCCCCTATTACCAGCCGCTAATCGACCTCCAGAGCGGCCGCATCACCGGCTTCGAGGCGCTGGTGCGCTGGCCGCATGCCGAGCGCGGCATGATCTCGCCGGCGGAGTTCATTCCGGTTGCCGAGGACACCGGCCTGATCAATCCGCTCGGCGGGCTGATGCTGCGCCGGGCGTGCCTGGACGCCGCGACCTGGCCGGACGATGTCCGTGTCGCGGTCAATCTGTCGCCGCTGCAGTTCCGCAGCGGCAATCTGCTTTCGATCGTGACGGACGCGCTAAAGCATTCCGGCCTGCCGCCGCGCCGCCTCGAGCTCGAGATCACCGAAACGCTGCTGCTGGAGAAGAGCGCGCAGGTGCTGGCGACGCTGCATGCCTTGCGCGCGCTCGGGGTGCGCATCTCGATGGATGATTTCGGTACCGGCTATTCCAGCCTCAGCTATCTGCGCAGCTTTCCCTTCGACAAGATCAAGATCGACCAGTCCTTCGTCCGCGATCTCGGTGCCAACCGCGAGGCCCAGGCGATCATCCGCTCCATCGTCAGCCTCGGCAAGGGCCTCGGGGTCACCATCACGGCCGAGGGCGTCGAGACCGAAGCCGAGCTCAGCTGCCTGCGCACCGAGGGCTGCGACGAAGGCCAGGGCTTCCTGTTCAGCAAGGCCCGGCCCAACGCCGAGATCATCAGCCTGCTGGCCGCGCAGCGCGGCATCGATGGCGCAGACGAGGATGCCGCGCTGGTGGCGTGAACTTAACCTCTCCCCGCGAAGGGCGGGGCGAGGGAGCTCACCGTCGTTGCGATTGGCCTTCAACCTCCCGCCACGATCGCCTTTCCCACATCCTCGTAATGGCTATCGCGCGCCTGGATCTGCTGGGCGATGGCGTGCATGTCGCGAAACCGGCGCTCGAAGGGGTTGCTGCGAAACACCGCGGTCGCCCCGGCCATGTGATAGGCGGTGTCGACCACCTTTGTTGATTGATGGATGGTCCAGGTCGCGGCGAGCCGCACCGCGCTGCGGTGTGCTGCGCCGAACTCACCGGTCGCACAGAGGTCGCGCCACATCGCAGTCGCGGTCGCATAGAGATAGGCGCGCGCGGCGCGCAAATCGCCTTCGGTGCGGCCGACCAGGCCCTGCACCGCCCCGTTGTCGCGCATCGCGCCGGCCGTCAGCGAGGGGCGCTTTTCGCGCGCCAGCGCGACCGCCGCATCCAGCGTCGCGCGTGCCACGCCGAGCGACACCGCGGCAAAGCCGAGGCTGAAGGCAGCGCCGGTGCCGATCCTGTAGAGCGGGCCGGTCTCGCGCAAGCCTGACGGCACGTCGCGGAACGCCGTGAAGCGCTCGGGGACGAAGAGGTCGCTCACCTCGTAGGAATCGGTGCCGGTGCCGGCGAGCCCGATCGCCTGCCAGACGTCGTGCAACGTCGCGCTTGCGGCAGGAAACAGAATGGTCCGCACCTCCGGCGAGCCATCGGCATTTTTGCGCGACGCCCCGTCAGCGCTGAGGATGCGCACATGCGCCCCCAGCCAGCTCGCCTGCCGGGAGCCGGAGGCGAAATCCCACCGCGCCGTGACGCGGTAACCGCCCGCGACTGCACGCGCCTCGTGCGCGATCGCGCCCCACGCCAGGATTCCAGGCGCGGTGTTGAAGATCTCCTGCGCGGCATCGCGGTCGAGCGAGGCCGCGATCATCGCGCAGACGCTGCACTGGCCGAGACACCATGCGGTGGAGGCATCGGCCTTGGCGATCTCCTCCAGCATCTGCATGAAGATCTCGATGGGGACTTCCGCACCGCCCAGGCTCTGTGGCAGCAGGGCGCGATAGAATCCGTTCTCAATCAGCGCCGCGACCACGGAGGGCGTCAGCCGCCGTGTCCGCTCGATCTCGTCCGCTTCGCGCGCCATCAGCGGCGCGATGGCGCGGGCACGTTCGACGAGATCAGGTCCGGGAAGCTCCGACATTCGCGTTTCCTCGCCCCTTCTGTCGTGAGCGGTGAGGACGGAATGGTGATCTATTTGACGGGGAGGATCAAGGTGCGGCCTTCTTCGCTCGCGCCGCCGCAAGAAGGCCCGGCCGTGAACCTCGGCGGCGCGCCTCGCGACCAACAGCCGCCATCGCGGCGAACGGCACCGCGTATCTTGCCGGATGAGGTTGCCCATGCCGATCGTCAGAATCCTCATCGTCCTGCTCGCGCTCGCTTCGCCGGCGTTGGCGCAGGATGGGCCCCGTGATGCCGCCGCCGCGGGCGAGGCCGCGCGGATGTTCCGGGTCTACGTCGAAGGCGTTTCGAAAAAAGGGGAGCGACCCGACCTGACCCGGCCGGAGACCACCGGGCTGCTCGGCCGCGTCTTCGATGTTGAGGCCCTGGGGGCGCTGCCGCCGGCGAAAGCGAGCGACATGAGCTGGCTGATGGACTGGATGGACGCCGCCAACGCGACCTACAAGCTGTTCGCACTCTATGGCTCGAAGCCGGGGGGCGCAGCCCGATCTTGCGACGCTTCAGCGCAACATGACCGATTATGGCGATCAGTACGCGGCGGCGATGAACTTTGTCATCCGCGGAATGGCGCGCGAGGCGGTTGCGGGCGAGCTGTTCATGGCGAGCCTTGCGCCGGAGCAGCGCACCCGCATCCGCCAGGAGGGATTTACGGGCTTCCGCCGGAGCGCCGCCGAATTCATCCTGGGCACCGTCTGCGCGGCGATCCAGGGCGCGGGCAAATCCGCCAACGCGCGTCTGGTCGCCGCCGCCATCCGCGACACGCGCGAGGTCTGGGCGAGCTTCCTGCTGCCGCAGGATCGGGCCCGCGTGATCGAGCAGCTTGCTGACCTTCCGACATGGGCTCCGGACGAGACGGCACGAACCGATCTCGCCGCCTTCACGGCCGCGCTGCGAGCGGTGAATTGATCGGTGATCCCGGGCCCGCGGCGGCAGCGGTGCGGCCTCGTCCGCCGGCTGCGCTCCGAAAGCGATCCGGACCATAAAGTGTCGCCTGTGTTAGCTCTCTGGCGGCGGCTGGTGTCGCAGCCAGCCTGAGACCATTACACGCCGGCGCTAGACAGATTCACTTTGTCTTGTCGCCCATGTGATGCGGCGACGAGGTGTTCGGTCCGCCCGTGTAATGATGACCGCCCGAACTGGTCTTCGCCGAGGAGCCGCTTGTTGTCTTCTTGCCCATGTGATGCGGTACTTCGGTCTTGGGGCCACCGCTGTAGTGATGACCGTTCTTTTCCTTGTCGGTGCTATCGGCCATTGCCGGAACAGCCAGCAGGGAAACCACGCCGACGGCGGCGAGAAGCTTCTTGGTGATCATGGTCGTTCTCCCTGGTTGCGGAAGCCTCACGATAAGCTGCTGCGAAAAGTCCATCTTGAGAAATCGCAAATCGGAACCCTGGCGCGGCCAGGGCCGCCCCTCAGGACCGATGAGCCGTTGATCTGCGTCAACAATGACGGCAGCGCTGCTCCTATGCTGTATCGATCGCTGGAGCGTATCATGACCGTCCAAAACCATTTCGGGTATGGCGAACGCCCGCAGGAGGGCATGTCCACCAAAGCGAAGGCCGGGCTGGTCCTGGCGGGGTTCCTGGTCATCGGCGGCGCGCTCCTGTTCACCGAGCATCGGGCCCATGTGCTCGGGCTCCTGGTTTGGCTGCCGCTCCTCGCCTGTCCGTTGATGCATATCTTCATGCATGGCGGACACGGGCACCATCATGGCGGCCGGCCGAACGATCGAGGGAGCGCGTGATGCACGACACCGCGCCAGCTTACGGTCTCTGGAGCCTCGTCATCGTCAATTCGGCGGTGTTCATCCTGTTCGCCTACAGCTTCTTCAAGCCGCAGACGCCCCGCGACTGGCGCTCGTTCGGCGCGTTCAGCGCGTTTCTGGTTGCGCTGTTCGTCGAGATGTACGGTTTCCCGCTCACCATCTATTTCCTGTCGGGCTGGCTGCAGTCGCGCTACCCGAATGTCGACTGGTTCTCGCATGATGCCGGCCACCTGCTTGAGATGATGTTCGGCTGGAAAACCAATCCGCACGCGGGACCGTTCCACGTCCTGAGCTTCATCTTCATCGGTGCGGGGTTCATCCTGATCTCTGCCGCCTGGCGGGTGCTGTACGACGCGCAGCAGACCCGAAGACTCGCGACGTCCGGCCCCTACAGCTACGTGCGGCATCCGCAATATGTCGGCTTCGTGCTGGTGATGTTCGGCTTCCTGTTGCAGTGGCCGACCATCCTCACGCTGGCGATGTTTCCCGTCCTGACCGTCATGTACGTCAAGCTCGCTCGAGACGAGGAGCGGGACGCCCGGGCCGAATTCGGCGAGGCCTACGCGAAGTACGCTTCGGAAGTCCCGGCCTTCATACCCCATCCCCGTCGGCTGTTCGGCCGCGGCTCTTCCGGCGGCTATCGTCTCGGCTGACTTTGAGGAGGAAGATTCCGTCGGATGACGATGGAGGCTCGAAAGGACGTCGATGAGCGAGCCTGTCTTCACCGCGAAAGCCCTGACCAAGACCTACGTCTCCGGCGAGGTGATGGTTCACGCCCTCAACGATGTCGGCCTCGAAATCGCCGAGAGGGAAGTGGTCGTGCTGCTCGGCCCCTCCGGCAGCGGCAAGACCACGTTGCTCAACATCATGGGTGGTCTCGACCGCCCGACCAGCGGCAGGCTGTTCTTCCGCGATCTCGACCTGACGGATCTCGGAGATCGCGAACTGACCAGGTATCGCCGGGACCATATCGGCTTCGTCTTCCAGTTCTACAATCTGGTGCCGAGCCTTACGGCCTATGAAAACGTTGCGCTGGTGACCGAAGTCGCCCAGGACCCGATGCGGCCCGACGAGGCCCTCGCACTGGTTGGACTGGAAGAGCGGATGCATCACTTCCCCGCCCAGCTCTCCGGCGGCGAGCAGCAGCGCGTCGCAATTGCCCGCGCCATCGCGAAGCGACCGGCCGTGCTGCTGTGCGACGAGCCGACCGGGGCGCTGGACTCGAAGACCGGCATTCGGGTCATCGAAGCGCTGCTCGGGGTGAACAGGCAGCTCGGCACCACCACTATCATCATCACGCACAACGCCAGCATTCAGGAGGTTGCCGACCGGGTGCTGTTCTTCGCTGACGGCCGGATCTCCCGGATTCAGAACAACGAGAGACGGCGGCAAGCCGCCGAGCTCACCTGGTGACGGCCATGACGGTGCTCGATATCAAGCTGTTTCGCGACGTCAGAAGGCTCTGGGCGCAGGTGCTCGCCGTCGCGCTGGTCGTCGGCGGCGGCGTTGCGACGCTGGTGCTCGCGGTCGGCTCCCATCGCTCGCTCGAGGAAACCCGGATCGCATACTACGAACGTTACGGCTTCGCCGACGTGTTCGCCCAAGCGAAGCGCGCGCCCAAGGCGCTCACCGGTAGGATCGGCGAGATCCCCGGCGTCGCCGCCGTCGATGCTCGTATCGCTAAGCCGGCGCTGCTCGACATTCCCGGCTTCCCGGAGCCGGCCAGCGCGCAGTTCGTCTCGCTGCCCGACAACGGCGAAGCGCATCTGAACCGGCTCTACATGCGGTCCGGACGGTTCCCGGAGTCGGGACGGACGGAGGAGGTGGTCGTCAACGAGCCGTTCGCCCGGGCTCACGGCTTCTCGGAAGGGGCGCGGTTCTCGGCCATCCTGAATGGCAAGAAGCGCGAACTCGTGATTGTCGGCACCGCGTTGTCACCCGAATTCGTCTACACCGTCGGCCCTGGCGATCTGATGCCGGACGATCGCCGCTACGCCATCGTCTGGATGTCGGAGAAGTCGCTCGCCAGTGTCTATGATCTCGATGGCGCTTTCTCGGCGGTGTCAGTCAAGCTGCAGCCTGGGGCGTCGGAGCGCGACGTGATCGCGCGGGTCGACGCGTTGCTCGACCCGTATGGCGGGCAGGCGGCGCATGGCCGGAAGGACCAGACCTCGCACGCCTGGCTCGATCATGAACTCGACATGCTCAACAACATGAGCCGCACGTTGCCACCGATCTTTCTGCTGGTGGCCGCGTTCTTGGTCAACCTCACTTTGACCCGGCTGGTCGCGCTCGAGCGCGAACAGATCGGCCTCTTCAAGGCGCTCGGCTATTCGGACCGCAGCGTCGTGCTGCATTATCTGAAGTTCGTGGCATTGATCGTTGCGACCGGAATTCTCCTGGGCGGCGTCGCCGGCACCTGGCTCGGATTGCGCGTCACCGCCCTGTTCGGCGACTTCTTCCACTTTCCGTTCCTGGTATTCGCGAAGGCGCCGGATCTGTACGTCACCGCCGGCGCGCTCAGCGCGGCTGCCGCTGCCATCGGCGCGCTGCGGGCGCTGCGGGACGTGGTCAAGCTGCCGCCGGCCGTTGCAATGCAACCGCCCGCGCCGCCGGTCTATCGGCGGCTGTTGCCGGCAAGCATTCAGCTCGACCAGATCGTATCGCGGCCGACGCTCATGATGATACGCAACATCGCGCGGCATCCTGCGCGCGCCGCGTTCACGGCGCTTGGCATGGCGCTGGCCACGGCCATCCTGGTCGTCTCGTTGTTCACGCGGGACTCGATGGAGCACCTGATCGACGTAACCTACTTCCTCGCCGACCGGCAGGATGCGACCATCGGCTTTGCCGAGAAGCGCATCGCGAACGTGGTGGAGCAGGTGAGCCGACTGCCGGGCGTTCTCTCGGCCGAACCGTTCCGAGAGGTGCCCGTCCGGATTCGCCACGGCAACGTCGAACGCCGGATCATGATCAGCGGCCGGCCCGCCGATGCAGACTTGCGGCGTATCATCGACGCCGACCTTCATCCGGTCGCGCTGCCCGAGACGGGCCTTGCGCTGTCCGGCATGCTAGCTCAGATCCTCGGCGTCCGCGCCGGTGACACCGTCGAACTCGATATGCTGGAGGGCGCCCGTCGCAGGGTCACGACGCCGGTCGTGGCGACGGTCGAGGATTATTTCGGCATCAGGGGAATGATGGAGATTGGGGCGCTCCGCAAGCTTATGCGTGAAGCGCCGGTCGTGAGCAGTGTGAACCTCAGCCTCGACGAGAGCCGGAGGGAGGATTTCTACGCGGCGGTGAAGTCCATGCCGACGGTTGGCGGCGTGGCGCTGCAGCGTGTCTCGCTCGCGAACTTCCGCAATACGGTCGCACTGCTCGTCACCACAATGGCGAGCATCTACACCGGTCTCGCCGCCGTGATCGCGTTTGGCGTGGTCTACAACAACGCCCGAATCTCACTGTCCGAACGGGCGCGCGAGCTGGCGAGCCTGCGCGTGCTTGGCTTCACGCGCGGCGAGGTGCTGCGCATCCTCCTGCTCGAACTCGCCATCCTCACCCTGATAGCGCAGCCGCCGGGCTGGGTGATGGGCTATGGGCTTGCATGGGTGATGAAGTCCAATCTGGCCGGCGAGCTGATGCGTGTCCGCCTCGTCGTCGAGCATTCCACCTACGTCATCGCGACTTCCGTCGTGGTGCTGGCTGCCGTCGCCTCCGCCGCGGTCATCCGCGAACGCATCGACAAACTGGACCTCGTCGCGGTCCTCAAGACGCGAGACTAGCCATGTCGGCCAACTGGACCAAACGTTTCATCGGCGCTGCGCTTCTAGCCGCCATCGCGAGCGGGCTGGCCTGGTTTGCTTGGCCGCGCCCGGTTCTGGTCGATCTCGCAACCCTGGCCAAGGGTCCGATCGAAGTTACCGCGGACGATGACGGCAAGACGCATGTTCGCCACGTCTACACGGTCTCGGCGCCCATCGCTGGAAAGGTCCTCAGGATTTCGCATCCGCTCGGCGAGCAGGGACCTTCGCTTCACGTCGGCGACGAGGTGTCCGCCAACCAGACCGTCGTCGCTCTCATGCAGCCGACGCTGCCGGGATTCATCGACGTGCGCTCGCGCGACCAGCTTCAGGCCGAGGTGCTGGCTGCCGATGCGGCCATTCAGCAGCAGGAGGCCGAAGTGAAGCGGATCGAGGCCGCGCTGGACTTCTCCCGGACCGAGTTCCAGCGGGCGCAGACGCTGCTGCGGACGCAGTCCACCTCGGCTCAGGCCTTCGACAAGGCGAAATTCGAGGTCGCCACCAACGAAGCCGCCCTGGCTAGTGCGAAGGCTCAGATCGAGATGCGTCGCGCAGTGCGCACCAGTCTTGCGGCGCGGCTGATGGACCCTGCCAATGCCGCGCCGTCAGCGGAGCCGATGTGCTGCGTCCGCGTGCTCGCGCCGGCGAGCGGACGGGTGCTGAAGATTATCCAGGACAGCGAGGCGACGGTTCTGCCCGGGACGTCGTTGATCGACATCGGCAACCCGCTCGATCTGGAGGTTGTGGCTGACCTGCTGTCGATCGATGCCGTGCAGATCAAGGTTGGCGCGCCCGTGCGGATCGACGGCTGGGGCGGGCAGCCGATCAGGGGCAAGGTGGTCCGTGTCGACCCCGCCGGCTTCCTGAAGGTTTCGGCGCTGGGTATCGAGGAACAGCGGGTCCGGGTCACCATCGATTTCAGCGACCCGCCAGAGAATTGGGCCTCGCTTGGCCACGACTACCGCGTCGTTGTGCATGTGACGACATGGAGCGCCCAGGACGCCCTGTCCGTGCCGGTAAGCGCTTTGTTCCGGAGAGGCGATCAGTGGGCCGTTTTTGTCGAGCAGAACGGCCGGGCCCGGACGACTCTCGTCCAGATCGGCCACCGCAACAACCGCCTCGCGGAGGTTCTCTCGGGTCTCGTTGCCGGAGACCGCGTCGTGCTGCATCCAAGTGACCGGATCGCCGATGAAACTAGGATCGCGCAAAGAGAATAGAGGGCCCGCGCCGGCACGCTGCCGAGGAGAGCGATATGCAGGTGTCAGGCCGCAGCGCGGCCGAGGTCGAGCGATGGCCTGCGTTTCGTCGGGAAGCTCAGTGCCACCGCGACGGCGGCGAGCCCGATCGCGAAGGAGCCGGCGTGCAGCCATGTGTAGCGCTGGAAATTGTCGAACACGAGCCCGCCGGCCCACGGTCCGAGCGCCATACCGAGGCTGGCGAACGCCGACACCGCGCCGAACACGGTGCCCATGACGCGCGCGCCGAAAAATTCGCGGACCAGCACCGCATAGAGCGGCATCACCCCGCCATAGGCGAGGCCGAACACCACCGAGAGCGCGTAGAATTCGCCGAGCTGCGCCACTGCGAGATAGGTCGCGATGCACATCGCCTGCACGAGCAGGCCGCCGACCAGCACGGGCTTCGCGCCGATGCGATCGGCCAGCGCGCCCAGCAACAGACGTCCGCCGAGGCCCGAGACGCCGGCGACGCTGTAGACCGTCACCGCCGTGAGCGGGGCGATGCCGCACACCATCGCATAGGACACCATGTGGAAGATCGGGCCGGAATGCGCCGCGCAGCAGGCGAAATGAGCCGCCGCGAGCGCGATGAATTGCGGCGTGCGCAGCGCCTGCGCCGCGGTCAGCTCGACCTCCGGTGTTGCGTCTGCCGTGGCGGCGCCCGCCGCCACCGGCGCCGGACGCACCAGGAAGCATGCCGGGATCAGCAGCGCCCACGAAGCGATGCCGATCACCAGCATCGCGGTGCGCCAGTCATAGGCCGTGATCAGCCAGCTCGCAGTCGGCGCGATCGTCACCGGCGACACGCCCATGCCGGCGGAAACCAGCGCCACCGCAAGGCTGCGGTTTGTCTCGATCCACGCGCTCGCGAGCGCCATCATCGGTGCGTAGAAGCTGCCGGCGGCAATGCCGATCAGCACGCCGAAGCAAAGCTGGAATTGCCACAGGCTTGTCGCCTGGCTCGCCGTGACGAGACCGAGCCCCAGCAGAACGCTTCCCGCGAGCACCACGATGCGGGTGCCGAACCGGTCCGATAGCGCGCCCCACAGGAACGCGGCCACGCCCATGCAAAGGAAATCCAGCGTCGCCGCCGCCGACACTCCGGCGCGCGACCAGCCCATCGCTTCCGAAATCGGCTGCAGGAACACAGCCAGCGACAGCATCGTGCCGAAGCCCACACAGGTCATCAACGCGCCTGCAGCGACCACGACCCAGCCATAGTCGAAGCGTGATGCCTTGCTCATGCGTTTCCTCAGCGCTGTTGGCTTTGTTGGTGAGGCGCGGGAGGGATGGTGGCCTATCAGACGGCGGAGGGCAAGGCTGGCGGCTGCGCGTTTTCGTAACCCGTCGTCATCCGGGGCGCGCCACTTGGCGCGAACCCGGAATCCATCTCTCCGTGTTGCCTGCTGTACGATGGATTCTCAGATGCGCAATTGCGCAATGCCATCGTGCCACTGTTTTGCCCGATGGGTCAAATTGATTTCTAAAAATCGAAAACTCCAATCCAGACGAGCCTTCGCCTAATGTGCATGGGGTTGTTTTCGATATTTTTGTTTCGCCGGGTCCCGGCCAAAACGCAAATGCCCGGGACGAGCCCGGGCATGACGGCGGCTGATGTGACTGTGAAAGCTTACCCCCGCCTCAGCTATCCACCTTCAGCGCGGCAATGAAGGCTTCCTGCGGGATGTCGACCTTGCCGAACTGCCGCATCTTCTTCTTGCCTTCCTTCTGCTTCTCCAGAAGTTTTCGTTTACGCGTGATGTCGCCGCCGTAGCATTTTGCGGTGACGTCCTTGCGCAGGGCGCGCACCGTCTCGCGGGCGATCACCTTGCCGCCGATCGCCGCCTGGATCGGGATCTGGAACATGTGCGGCGGGATCAGCTCCTTCATCTTCTCGACCATGGCGCGGCCGCGCCCCTCCGCGCGGGTGCGATGGACCAGCATCGAGAGCGCGTCGACCGGCTCGTTGTTGACGAGGATCTGCATCTTGACGAGGTCGGCCGGCTTGTAGTCGGTGAGATGATAGTCGAACGAGGCGTAGCCCTTGGAGACCGACTTGAGGCGGTCGTAGAAGTCGAACACGACCTCGTTGAGCGGCAAATCGTATTTCACCATGGCGCGGGAGCCGACGTAAGTGAGCTCCTTCTGCGAGCCGCGGCGGTCCTGACACAGCTTCAGCACGCTGCCGAGATATTCGTCGGGTGTCATGATCGTGGCCTCGATCCAGGGCTCCTGGATCTCGGCGATCTTGACCACGTCGGGCATGTCGACGGGATTGTGGATCTCGATCTCTTGGCCGTCGGTGAGCTTCATCTTGTAGATGACGCTCGGCGCGGTCGCGATCAGATTGAGATCGAACTCGCGCGACAACCGCTCCTGAATGATCTCGAGATGCAGAAGTCCGAGGAAGCCGCAGCGGAAGCCGAAGCCGAGTGCGGCCGAGGTCTCCATCTCGAACGAGAAGCTGGCGTCGTTGAGGCGCAGCTTGCCCATGGCGCCGCGCAGCGTTTCGAAATCGTCGGCGTCGACCGGGAACAGGCCGCAGAACACCACGGGGATTGCCGGCTTGAAGCCCGGCAGCATTTCGGTGACAGGCTTCCTGTCGTCGGTGATGGTGTCGCCGACGCGGGTGTCGGCGACTTCCTTGATCGCGGCGGTGATGAAGCCGATCTCGCCGGGGCCGAGCTCGTCGACCTGCTGCATCTTCGGTGTGAAGAAGCCGACGCGCTCGACGTCATAGGCGGCGCCCGTGCCCATCATGCGCACGCGGCTGCCCTTCTTCATGACGCCGTCGACGACGCGAATGAGAACGACGACACCGAGATAGACGTCGTACCAGCTGTCGACCAGCAGCGCCTTCAAGGTCGCACTCCGGTCGCCCTTCGGCGGCGGCAGGCGGGTGACGATGGCTTCCAGCACGTCGGGCACGCCGAGGCCGGTCTTGGCCGAGATCATCACCGCGTCGGAGGCGTCGATGCCGATGACGTCCTCGATCTGCTGCTTGATCTTCTCGGGCTCGGCCGCGGGCAGGTCGACCTTGTTCAGGACCGGGACGATCTCGTGATTGTTGTCGAGCGCCTGGTAGACGTTGGCGAGCGTCTGCGCTTCGACGCCCTGGCTGGCGTCGACCACCAGCAGGGAACCTTCGCAGGCCGCCAGCGACCGCGAGACTTCGTAGGCGAAGTCGACATGGCCGGGCGTGTCCATCAGGTTGAAGATGTAGTCCTTGCCGTCCTTGGCGCGGTACGAGAGCCGCACGGTCTGCGCCTTGATGGTGATGCCGCGCTCGCGCTCGATGTCCATGGAATCGAGCACCTGCTCCTTGCCCGCCATTTCGCGGTCGGAGAGGCCGCCGGTCATCTGGATCAGACGGTCGGCCAGCGTCGATTTGCCATGGTCGATATGGGCGACGATGGAGAAATTGCGGATGTTGGAAATGGGGACGGTCGTCATGGGCGCGGGATACCACTCACATCCCCGTGCGGCAACCATATTGCTGTAATTTCAGGGCCTTTGTTCACGCCAAGCTGATTCCAAGATGGGCCAAAACGCGCTAGGCAAGCGCCCATGTCGACCACGTCTCTTCCCTCCCCTGAAGTGCGCACGAAGGCCCGCCTGAGCTTTGGCCGCTTCCGGGCCTGGCTGGTTGCCTGCGCGGTCCGCCCCGAGGCGAGATTGTGGCTGGTGATCCAGCTCGCCATCCTCCATGCGGTGCTCTGGACCCTCATCCTGATCAATCTGAAGGCCGCGCAGGACGTTCACATGGACGTCGCAGAGGCCTATGGCTGGGGCCAGAAATTCCTATGGGGCTATGGCAAGCATCCGCCGCTGTCGGGCTGGGTCGCCGGGCTCTGGTTCAAGGTGTTCCCGGCGGCGGACTGGGCGACCTATGCGCTGGCGATGGCGACGGTCAGCGCCGGCATGGTGATCTGCTGGCTGGTTGCCTTGCGCGTGGTGGACGCGCGGCGCGCGTTCCTGGTCGTGGTGATGGTCGCGCTCTACCCGATCTTCAATTTCAAGGGGTTCAAGTACAACCCGGATCTGCTCCAGCTCGTCACCCTGCCGCTGCTGGTGCTCGCCTATCTCAACGCGTTCGAGAAGCGGAGCTGGCGGTCCGGAGTCCTGCTCGGCCTTGCCGGCGCGCTGGCGCTGATGACCAAATACTGGGTGCTGACCATGATCGGCGCCATCGGGCTCGCCGCGCTGATCCATCCGGAGCGGATGAGATTTTTGGTATCGCCGGCGCCGTGGGTCGCGATCGTGACGATGGTCGTGGCGATGATCCCGCACGTGGTCTGGCTGGCCGAGGCGCATTTCGTGCCGCTGACCTATGCCGGCGACACCTACAGCCTCGCGGACAGCGGCCAGGTGCATCAGCTCGTCACCGGCTACATGCTGCATAATCTCGGGCTGCTGGCATTGCCGGTGGCGCTGGCCGGGCTCGCGATGGCGCTGGTGCCGCCGTCGTTCACATTGTTGCTGCGCGCGCCCTTGCGTATCGTCACGCGCGCCTGGGCGCGCGGCGCCAATCCGGGCGTCAATGTCTCGCAGGCGCTGAACGTGTGGATGATCCAGATCATCGTCGCATTCGGCCCGCCGCTCGGCGCGCTGGTCTTCGGCGTCTACCTGAAGACCGATTGGGGCATCTCGCTGTTCTTCCTGGTGCCGCTCGCGCTGGTCGCGATTCCCACGCTGCGGGTGCAGGGTGCGAGCCTGTTCAACATCGCCGCGATCTGGCTCGTGCTCAGCGTTGCCACGCTCGCCGCCTCGCCCTGGATCGCCGCGCGCGAGATGACGGCCAATGCCGGCAACACGGCGACCTATGGCGCGCGCTCCGAGCTCGCGCGCGAGCTGACCCAGGCCTGGCACGCGCGCTTCGCCTCGCGCTGGGCGGTCGTTGCGGGGACGATGGAGACGATCCAGCCGATGGTGTTCTACAGCCCCGATCACCCCAGCCCGTTCACGCCGAACGAGGCCTGGGCGTCCGGGCTGACCTCGCTCGACGACGTCAAGACATACGGCTTCATCGGCGTGTTCGATGCGACCGACGAACGCCTGCCCAAGTTCGAGAAGTGGATTTCGGAGGTCGCGCCGACCGCCGAGCGCGTGGTGATGACCACGCGCCGCTTCACCCACGGCAAGGCCGGCCCGGCGATGAGCTGGAACGTCTACATCGCGCCACCGGCGAAGTGATTGCGACGTTCTCGGTCTCGTAGGGTGGGCAAAGGCGCGAAGCGCCGTGCCCACCATCTCGCGCTAATCGCAGAAAAGTCGTGGGCACGCTTCCGCCTTCGCCCTCCGGGCTTCGGCGGACAAGTCGCTTTGCCCACCCTACGGCACTGAGCGTGTAGCGCGAGAGGGGCCTAAACCCCTTCCTCGTTGAACTTGCTTTCAACGAGCTCGGTGATCGCCGCGAGCGCGGCTTCCGCATCCGTGCCAGCGGCGGCGACGGTGATCGTCGTGCCCGGTCCGGCGGCAAGCATCATCAGGCCCATGATCGAGGTGCCGCCAACCGTCTCGCCACCGCGCGTCACCCAGACCTGCGCATCGAAGCGCTCGACAGCCTGGACGAATTTCGCGGAGGCGCGGGCATGCAGGCCGCGCTTGTTGATGATCAGGAGGTCCTTGGAGATCGCGCCCGCGGGCACGCCTGTCCCCGCTTGTGGCGCCTCGTCGCTCATTTGCCGGCGAGCACGCGACTGGCGATGGTGACGTATTTGCGTCCCGCTTCCTGGGCCATCGCGATCGCGTCGGGCAGCGGACGCTCCTCGCGCACCTTGGCGAGCTTGACCAGCATGGGCAGGTTGATGCCCGCGAGCACTTCGACCTTGGGCCGGCTCATGCAGGATATTGCAAGGTTCGACGGCGTGCCGCCGAACATGTCGGTGAGGATCGCAACGCCGTCGCCGGAATCGACGCGGTTAACCGCCTCGATGATGTCACTTCGGCAGAGATCGGAATCATCTTCGGCACCGATCGTGATCGCTTCGATTTGCTTTTGTGGGCCCATGACATGTTCAAGCGCTGCCTTGAATTCGTCGGCAAGGCGCCCGTGGGTCACAAGTACTAGACCAATCATCGGAAAACTCCTCGCGGGCGCTTTTGGTGCACCGCACGAACGCGCCACTTTGACCATCCAGAGCCCCTGCGCAAGAGGGGATGTTGCGTATCTCCCTGAATCTAGACGGATGGATGAGGGGAGCTGCGCCGGTCTATTCGGTCGCGATAGTGGGGTTCATATGGTTACCATTTCCCTTCAAACAATCGCCTGAAGGGTTAACGGAAGATGAACTCTTGGTAGTGGTCAAGGCCGCGACAACCAGTGGGAGGGGTGAATATCCGCGGCCAACAGGGATTCGCGGTATTTCGACACCGGAAATGATGGTTTTCAGCGATTCCGTCGCAGGCAGGCGCTCGGCGTCCGCGGCATCCAGATCGACCACGAGACCGACGGTCGCATGCTCCACGAAGTCGCAGTGGCGGATCCCGAGGCCCCGGATCTCGATCAGGCCAGCCAATACCGGCGCGGGGCGGACTTCAATTTCATCGCCGACTGTCGCCAGATGGACACGGTCATCCCCGACCAGAACGGCCCTTTCGACCACGCCCGAGCGTCCGGCCATGATCAAATCGAAGGCAAGGCGCGACTTGCCGGAGCCCGAGGGACCGCGGATCAGCACCGCCCGATGTCCGACCTTGACTGCGGAGGCGTGAACGCTGGGCCCGCCGTCGTTCATAGCGCCGGCAGCCTCACCACGAAGCGCGCGCCTGCGACCGTCGGCACGCCCTCCTCATCCGGCGGGCCTGCGCGGTTCTCGGCCCAGATGCGCCCGCCATGGGCGTCGATGATCTGCTTGGAGATCGACAGGCCGAGGCCGGAGTTCTGGCCAAAACCCTGATGCGGACGGTCGGTGTAGAAGCGCTCGAAGATGCGTTCCAGCGCGTCGTCGCGAATGCCGGGGCCGTCGTCGTCGACCACGATCTCGATCTCGGAGCGCGCGCGGCGGCAGGTGAGGCGCACCTTGCTGCCGGGTTCGGAGAACGACTGCGCGTTGGACAGCAGGTTGGAGACCACTTGTCCGAGCCGTGAATCGTGGCCGGACACGGCGAAGGTGTCGGTCGGGCTGCGGCCCTCGAAGCGCGTCTCGACCGCGACGTCGTGGCCGAGCTTGGTCTCGTTGGCGACGGACACCAGCGTCGTCAGCAGGCGGCGCAAATCGACCGGGATCGCGTCCTGGCGCTGCAATTCGGCATCGAGGCGGCTGGCGTCGGAGATATCGGAGATCAGGCGGTCGAGCCGCTTGACGTCGTGCTCGATCACCTCGAGCAGGCGCGCACGGCTGTTCTCGTTGCGCGCCAGCGGCAGCG
>NZ_AJQF01000435.1:0-4364 GCF_000261705.1 Bradyrhizobium genomosp. III
TCAGCGGATTCTTCAATTCGTGGGCGACGTCGGCGGCGAACATCTCGATCGCCTCGATGCGGCTGTAGAGCGCGCTCGTCATGTCGCGCAGGGCGCCGGAGAGATGACCGATCTCGTCGCGGCGGCGGGTGAAATCGGGGATCTCGATGCGGGCCTTGATGCGGCGGCGGACGCGCTCGGCGCTGTCGGCAAGCCGGCGCACGGGCCCGGCGATCGTGCTCGCAAGCAGCAGCGACAGCATGATCATGACGGCGGCCGCGACGCCGCCGACTTTCAGGATGGCGAGGCGTTCGGCAGTGACCATCTGGTCGATGTCGTCGCCTTGCGTCGACAGCATCAGCGCGCCGTGGATCGCGCGCGAGCGCAGCACCGGGACCGCGACCGAGACGATCACCTCGCCGCGGGCATTGACCCGCACCATCGAGCGTTTCTGGCCCTGGAGCGCATCGCCCACTTCGGCATAGCCGTTGCCGTTCTCGGGGCCGAGCTCGCGATAGAGCGGCAGGTCGCCGCGGTTCAGCCAGGTGCGCACCGCGACCATGCCGCGCTCGACGAAGCCGGGCTTCTCCGCCGGCGGCGGCAGGTCGAGGCGCAGCACGTTTTCGAGGTTGCGGCTGTCGAGCAGCAGGCTGCCGTTCGGATCGTAGATGCGGGCGCGCGTCTTGGTCGGCGAGATCAGCGTGCGCAGCACCGGCGCCACGCGCTCCGGATTGATCGGGAAGTCCAGCGGCGAGTACTCGTCCGAGCCGCCATAGGTCTCGCCCGGCTTGAGGTCGAGCAGCCGGTCGGGATCGATGGTGATGGCGTTGGTCTGCACCGTGGCGGAGGCCGCGATCGCGCCGGCGATGATCTCGGCCTGCACCAGGAGGCTCTGCGCCCGCGCGTCGATCAGTCCGGCGCGGAATTGCGACAGATACAGGATGCTCGCCACCAGCGCGACGAGGCCGGCGAGATTGAGCGAGACGATGCGGCGGGTCAGGCTGGAGAAGGACAGCGCGAAGAAGAATTGCCCGGCGCGCTTGAGCCAGTTCAGCGGTCGGAAGCCCTGCGGCTTGTCTTCGGCAAATTGCTCCGGAACGCCGTCGGATGTGATCTCCCCGGCGCTCTGGTTCTCGTCAGGCTGCGTTCGGTCAAGCAATGCTTACGCCCGCGTTAGGACAGCTCGTGGCAATGGTCCCCGCATCCTAGAGCCATCCCGGTCCCGATGAAATCAGAACCGGCGATGCTCTCAGTCTTTCGTGAAGGCGCCTCGCGCCTCAGGCTTCCTTGAAGCGGTAGCCGACGCCGTACAGCGTCTCGATCATCTCGAACTCGTTGTCGACCACCTTGAACTTCTTGCGCAGCCGCTTGATGTGGCTGTCGATGGTGCGGTCGTCGACATAGACCTGGTCGTCATAGGCCGCGTCCATCAGCGCGTTGCGGCTCTTCACCACGCCGGGCCGGGTCGCGAGCGCCTGCAGGATCAGGAATTCCGTGACGGTCAGCGTCACCGGCTCGTTCTTCCAGGTGCAGGTATGCCGTTCCGGATCCATGCGCAGCAGGCCGCGGTCGAGCGCCTTGGCGTCGTTCTCCTTCGGCGCGACGGTCGGGTCCTTCGGCGCCGAGCGGCGCAGCACCGCCTTGACGCGCTCGACCAGGAGACGCTGCGAGAACGGTTTGCGGATGAAATCGTCGGCGCCCATCTTGAGGCCGAACAGCTCGTCGATCTCCTCGTCCTTGGAGGTCAGGAAGATCACCGGCAGGTCGGACTTCTGCCTGAGCCGGCGCAGCGTCTCCATGCCGTCCATGCGCGGCATCTTGATGTCGAGGATGGCGAGATCGGGCTGGGTGGTGCGGAAACCGTCAAGCGCGGAAGCGCCGTCGGTGTAGGTCATGATGCGGTAGCCTTCGGCTTCCAGCGCGATCGAGACGGATGTGAGAATGTTGCGGTCGTCGTCGACCAAAGCGATTGTGGGCATGAGCCTCTGCTTTCTGCTTTCCGTTTGGGTCGTGGCTTGAAACGGCGAGCAATCCACTGATGCGCCGCATACATGGGTGCCGATGTCGGCGTTCGAACCTTGTCACCGAGCAATGCAAGCTGGGCTGAAGTGTGACCAAGTTCCACGAAACGCGGCAGATTCGCCGCATGTCGACCCATAACCAGGCCCCCGTTTACCCGAAAAAAGGCCTCCCTTGCAACCACCTGAGCCGAGAAAGCCGATGCAACCGACCCCTGATTTCGACCCCGCAAAGCTCGCCAAATCCCTGCTGCGGCGATCGCGGCAGGGGGCGCTGGCAACTCTCATGGCCGGCAGCGGCGACCCCTATTGTTCCCTGGTCAATCTGGCCAGCCATCCCGACGGTTCCCCCATCCTGCTGATCTCGGGCCTCGCCGTGCATACAAGGAACCTTCTCGCCGACAGCAGGGTCTCCCTGATGCTGGACGAGCGGGCGGCGGGCGATCCGCTGGAAGGCGCCCGGATCATGCTGTCCGGCCGGGCGGAGCAGGCTGATGCCGCGAGGGATTTGCTCCAGCGACGTTATCTCAATGCGCATCCGTCGGCGGAAGGCTTTGTTTCCTTTAAGGATTTCTCTTTTTTCCGGATCCGCCCCACGGGAACTCATCTGGTCGCCGGCTTCGGCCGGATCGTCGATCTCAAGCCCGCCCAGTTCCTCACGGACCTCTCCGGCGCCGAAGATCTGCTGGCAGCGGAGGAGGGGGCGGTCGCGCATATGAATGCCGATCATCGCGACGCCATGGGCCTCTATGCGACAAAGCTCCTTGGCGCTGCCGCGGGGGACTGGCGCTGCACCGGCTGCGATCCGGAAGGCCTCGATATGCAGGACGGCCAGACCGCGCTGCGGCTGGACTTCCCGGAGCGGGTGACGGACGGCACGTCGCTGCGCAAGATGCTGGTCCGCCTCGCTGGCGAAGCGCGCATGAAGATGGACTAGAACGCAACAATTTGAACGCCGCGACCCATCGCTGCGACCCAAGACGGTCAGGTCTCAAGGCTCGCAGCGAGAGGGTTCATGGCGCGTCGTCGTTTGGCATTGGCTGCGGGTCTGGCGCTGGCGATCACCACGTCGCTTGCCACGCCCGGCCTTGCCCAGAAGAGCGATCTGTCGGCGCAGAGCGGGCGCATCAATGCGCTCCGGAGCGCCGGCAAATATTCGGAGGCGCTGCCGCTGGCGCAGGCCATGGTGGCCTCGCTCGAGAAGACCAGCAACAACCGCGACCTCGCCGCGGCGCTCAACAATCTCGGGCAGATTTACGCCGACCAGGGCCACGACGATCAGGCCGAGCCGCTCTACAAACGCGCCATCGCGCTGATGGAGAAGGGGACCGGTCAGGGCAGCGTCGAGATTGCGCCGCTCCTGAACAATCTCGCCGCGCTCTATCAGCGGCAGAGCCGCTTCACCGAAGCCGAACCGCTGTTCAAGCGTGCGCTGGCCGTTCGCGAAAAGGCGCTGTCGCGCGAGCATCCCGATGTCGGCCAGGCCCTGAACAATCTCGCCACGCTCTACGTGAAGCAGGAGCATTTTGCCGACGCCGAGCCGCTGTTTCAGCGGGCTCTCGCGATCTATCAGAAGGCCGCCGGGCCCGAGCATCCCGCGGTTGCCACCGTCCTGAACAATCTCGGCCAGGTCGATCGCGACCTCAACCGCGACGCGGATGCCGAAGCGCCGATCAAGCGCTCGCTCGCGATCCGCGAAAAGGTGCTGGGCCCGGATCATCCCGACGTGGCGCGCTCGCTCAACAATCTCGCCGGGCTCTACGAGCACCAGCAGCGCTATGCCGAGGCCGAGCCGCTCTATCGCCGCGCGCTTGCCATCCGCGAGCGGGCGCTCGGGGTGGATCATCCCGATGTCGTGACCTCGACCAGCAATCTCGCTTATTTCCTTCAGGTGTCAGGCCGCACCGCCGAGGCCTTGCCGTTTGCGCAGAAGACGCTTGCCGCCAACCGCGCGCAGCTGCGCACCGTGCTGCCGGTTCTGTTCGCTGCGCGCCAGCAAACTTTGCTGCCCGGCGACGGAGCGCTCGATGACGCGCTCGGCGCGATCCAGCGCGGCACGCAATCTTCCGCCGCCTCTGCCGTGAACAAGCTCGCGGTGCGATTGGCCGCCGGCAGCGATCGGCTCGCCGAGCTGGTGCGTCGGGATCAGGATCTCGCGGCCGAGGCCGAGGCGCTCGACAAGGCGATCATCACCGCGGTGTCGAAGCAATCGGCGCAGCGGGACGTCGCGGCCGAGCAGCGCAGCCGCGCGCGGATCGTTGCGATTGCAAGCGAACGCGCGGGGCTGCAAAAGTCGCTCACGCTCGAGTTTCCCGACTACGCCTCGCTCTCCAACCCGCTGCCGCTGGCGGTGAAGGACATCCAGCC
>NZ_AJQF01000436.1:0-2699 GCF_000261705.1 Bradyrhizobium genomosp. III
TGGTGATCTATTCCGTCGTCGACAAGCGGAGCTACGTCATCGCGATCACGCGCGATGGCGCCGACTGGAAGGAGATCTCGCTCGGCGCGGACGCAATGGCGCGGAAAGTCTCGGCCTTCCGCAGGGGGCTGGATGTCGGCAAGGCGCGCGATGCCTCCGGCAAATCGGGCCTGTTCGATCTCGCGCTCGCCAACGAGCTCTATGTCGCGCTGCTCGGCCCGGTCGAGGCGTTGACGAAGGACAAGCGCAATCTGCTGGTCGTGCCATCGGCGGCGCTGACCGCATTGCCGTTCCATCTGCTGGTCACCGAGAAGCCGCAGGCTGCGATTCCGGACAGGCTCGACGGCTATCGCGACGCCGCCTGGCTGCTGAGGCGTCAGGCCGTCTCGGTGCTGCCGTCGGTGATCAGCCTGAAATCGCTGCGTGCCTTCGCGCGCAGGGATCAGGGCGCAAAGCCGATGACCGGCTTCGGCGATCCCGTCTTCAATCCCGCAGCCGAAGGGCCCGCCGACCGTCGCGCCGCAGGCGGCAAGGTCGCGGCGCGCAGCATTGCGACGATTGCCTATACCGATTTCTGGCGCGGCGCCGGGGTCGATCGCGCGCGGCTGGCGCAGGCGTTGCCGCAACTGCCAGATACCGCCGATGAGCTGAACGCGGTGGCGAGGGACGTCGGCGCCACTGATGCCGACATCCATCTCGGACGCGATGCCAGCGAAACGACGCTGAAGCGTGCAGCGCTTGCCCAATACGGCATCATCTATTTTGCCACCCACGGCCTCGTCGCCGGCGACGTCAAGGGACTGGGCGAGCCCTCGCTTGCATTGTCCATTCCCGATCAGCCGTCTGAGCTCGACGACGGCCTTCTGACCGCGAGCGAAGTGGCCCAGCTCAAGCTCAACGCCGATTGGGTGGTTCTGTCCGCCTGCAACACCATCGCCGGCGACAAGCCCGGGGCCGAAGCGCTGTCGGGATTGGCGCGCTCTTTCTTCTATGCCGGTGCCCGCGCGCTTCTGGTCTCGCATTGGGCCGTGGATTCGGAAGCCGCCACCCGCCTCACCACATCGACGTTCGAGCTGCTCAAGAACGAACCGAAAATCGGTCGCGCCGAAGCCTTGCGCCGCGCGATGTTAACGTTTGTCGACGACACCTCGTCACCGCGCAACGCCTACCCGGCAATGTGGGGACCGTTCGCGCTCATTGGCGAAGGCGAGGTACGATAAGCCGGCAGCCGGAATTGTGCGTCGCAAAAACCATCATCAACGCCGAATTCCGCATTTGGTTGCGCGATCATTCGTGATTTTTTGATGCAGCTGCTCAGAGCTGACATGCGCGACGTTTGGCGCGGTCCTTGAATAAACCAAATCCTGCGGGATCAGCTTGGCAACGCCAGCGTTCATCATTATTAGGTCGCCCAGCCGAGGCCGGTTGGCCTATAAATCACGGTGACCGCGATGGTGCTGAAGTTCTGGTCGCGCTGAATGTCGCGGGTTCTAGGAGGATTTTTCGTGCAAGAGACGGGCGTGCGCAACGGTGCCTTCGGCGCCGACAAGTTCGGTTTAAAGAATCTCAAGCAGGTTCACTGGAACCTCGGTGCGCCGCAACTCTATCAATACTCGCTCACTGCGGGCGAGGCGGTGCTGTCCGCTGACGGCGCACTCTGCGCCGACACCGGCGAGTTCACCGGGCGCAGCCCGAAGGACAAGTTCACGGTGCGTGACGCCACCACCGACAAGAAGATGTGGTGGGCCGGCAACCAGTCGATCACCGCAGAGCAGTTCGAGACGCTCTATCAGGACTTCCTCAAGCACGCCGAAGGCAAGAAGCTGTTCGCGCAGGATCTCTATGGTGGTGCCGACCCGGCCTACCGGATCAAGACCCGTGTCTTCACCGAGCTCGCCTGGCACTCGCTGTTCATCCGCACGCTGCTGATTCGCCCCGAGGCGATCGAGCTGCCGACCTTCGTGCCGGAGCTCACCATCATCGACATGCCGAGCTTCCGCGCCGATCCCAAACGTCACGGCTGCAAGTCGGAGAACGTCGTCGCGATCGATTTCGCCCGCAAGATCGTCCTGATCGGCGGGTCTTATTATGCCGGCGAGATGAAGAAGTCGGTCTTCACCACGCTGAACTATTATCTGCCCGAGCGCGGCGTGATGCCGATGCATTGCTCGGCCAATGTCGGCGCCAAGGGCGACGCGGCAATTTTCTTCGGCCTGTCCGGCACCGGCAAGACCACGCTGTCGGCGGATCCCAACCGCACGCTGATCGGCGACGACGAACACGGCTGGGGCCCGAACGGCGTCTTCAATTTCGAAGGCGGCTGCTACGCCAAGTGCATCAAGCTGTCGCAGGAAGCCGAGCCCGAGATCTTCGCGGCCTCGACCCGCTTCGGCGCGGTGCTCGAGAACTGCGTGCTCGACGAAGACACCCGCGTTGTGGATTTCGACGACGGCTCCAAGACCGAGAACACGCGCTCGGCCTATCCGCTCGACTTCATCCCGAACGCCTCGCGCACCGGCCGCGCGCCGCAGCCGAAGAACGTGGTGATGCTCGCCGCCGACGCCTTCGGCGTGTTGCCGCCGATCGCCAAGCTCTCGCCGGCGCAGGCGATGTATCACTTCCTGTCCGGCTACACCGCCAAGGTCGCGGGCACCGAGCGCGGTCTCGGCAACGAGCCGCAGCCGGAGTTCTCGACCTGC
>NZ_AJQF01000437.1:0-23249 GCF_000261705.1 Bradyrhizobium genomosp. III
GGCAACATGCTGCGCGACCTCATCGCCCAGCACAATGTCGATTGCTGGCTGGTCAATACGGGCTGGACCGGCGGCAAGTATGGTGTCGGCTCGCGCATGCCGATCAAGGTGACGCGTGCGCTGCTCACCGCCGCGCTCGACGGGTCGCTTCGCAACGTCGAATTCCGCACCGACAAGTACTTCGGCTTCGCGGTCCCGACCGCGCTGCCCGGCGTGCCGGCCGAGATCCTCAACCCGGTCAACACCTGGAAGGACAAGGACGAGTTCGACAAGACCGCCCGCGCGCTGGTCGGCATGTTCCAGAAGAACTTTGCCAAGTTCGAAGCCCAGGTGGACGCCGAGGTGCGCGCCGCCGCGCCGGACGTGAAGCTCGCGGCGGAGTAAGTTCTCGCAAGATGTGATTGACGTGAAAGGGCGGCTTGATCAGCCGCCCTTTCTTTTGCGGCCTGAGCATCGTCAGGCTGCCTAGCCTGTGCATTGCTTGCGATATTCTGCGGGAGTCGCACTCATATGCCTGCGAAAGATCCGGTTGAGATGGCTCTGGTCGGAGAATCCGCTCAACAGGGCGATCTCCTTCAGTGCAAGCCGGTCCTTGCGCAGATGTTCGCAGGCGCGCTTCACCTTGCGGGTGAGGACGTAGGCGTGCGGGCGCATGCCATAATGCACCTGAAACTTGCGGGTGAACTGCACCGGCGTGCAGTTGCAGATGTTGGCCAGTTCGTCGAGCGTGATATTCCGGAAGATGTTCTGCTCGATATAGTCCTCGATCATCCGCGCATGCGCCGGCCTGAAGCGCCCTTGCGCACAGGGCAGCTTGAACTGCACTGAGGCATATTTTCGCAGGATGTGGACGCTCGCCTGAAGTGCCATGGCGTCGTAGCAGAGCCGGCCGCCCGGACCTCCTGCGGAAACCTCCTGCACCATCTGGTCAGCAATCCAGGTCAGGACCGGATCCTCGATCCTGAGCAGATCATGAAGCTCGACGCTTTCGGTATCCCGGTCAAAAGCCTCGCTTGCGGTCTTCGCCATGAGACTAGGCGAGATGTAGAAATGACTGACTTCGAGGTCATGGCACCATCGCCAGTTCGAAGCTTCCGCGCGCGTCAGCAGCGTCGTGACGCCGCGGCCGACATGATCCTGCTTCCAGGATCCGGTCACGCGGCGTTTCATGGCCGTGGTCCCTTCGCGATAGATTACGATCAGAAAGTTATCGGACGGCGGCACCCAGATATCGGATGGCGCATAGCGGAACACGCGCAGCCGAAAATCGGCTTTTCCCACCGCCGAACTGTCCAGCATCATTTCGCCGGGAGCATAGCGTGGCAGCTCCTCGACCGTGATGAACTGCCCCATCGCGCGAGCCTCCTCCCTGGAGTTTTGGCGGGTCGACTGCTTGTTGTTCTCATTGGCCGATCGGCAAGGCAGCAGCATAGGCCGGATTTGCCATTTGCCAAGCGAGCTCGGGCGAGGTCGGCGCCGGCCTCCGGCTTCATTCAAAGGATTGTCGGTTTTGTTCAAGCCGGGAATGCAGCCCGCCTCATAGCCTCCCTCGCGTTCCGGGCAAGTGCGGAAGAACGGTGAAAAGCCGCAAGCGCTCGCGGGACCGACAAATGACGCGATGCACGACCATCCGATCACACGACGGGTGAGGAAGGCCGCGCGCTCTGGGAAGAGCCAGGAGGGAAAAATGGCAGAAACGGCGACCAAACCCAATGGAAGCAATGGCGCGCATGTAACGGCGAAATTCGACGCGGTGGTTGTTGGAGCCGGCGTCGCCGGGCTCTATCAGCTCTACCGTTTGCGCGAACAGGGATTGAAGGTCAGGGCCATTGACGCGGGCGCAGGCGTGGGCGGCACCTGGTATTGGAATCGCTATCCCGGCGCCCGCTTCGATTCAGAGAGCCACATCTACCAGTATCTGTTCTCCGAGGAGCTCTACAAGGGATGGAGCTGGAGCGAGAAATTCCCCGGCCAGCCGGAAATCGAGCGCTGGCTCAACTACATCGCCGACCGCCTCGATCTGCGCAAGGACATCCAGTTCGGGACGATCGTCAAAAGCGCCCATTTCAACGAAGCCACACAGCGCTGGCTGGTCACGACCGACAGGGGTGACGTGATCGACACCCAGTTTCTGATCACCTGTTGCGGCATGCTCTCCGCCCCGCACGTATCGTTTCCGGGACAGGAGACGTTCAAGGGGCAGCTGTTCCACACGGCGCGCTGGCCCAAGGAGCCGGTCGAATTCGGCGGCAAGCGCGTCGGCGTTATCGGCAACGGCGCAACCGGCATCCAGGTCATCCAGACGATCGCCGGCGAGGTCGGTCATCTGAAAGTCTTTGTTCGCACGCCGCAATACATGATTCCGATGAAGAATCCCAAGTACAGCGAGGAAGATGCGGAGGCCTACAAGTCGAAATTCCAGCATCTCACGGAGCGCCTGCCGCATACCTTCACCGGATTCGAATATGATTTCGAGCACGCCTGGGCCGGCCTGACGCCGGAGCGGCGCCGGGAGGTGATCGAGGATTGCTGGAACGACGGCTCCCTGAAGCTTTGGATATCGTCCTTCGCCGAGTTGTTCTTCGACGCCGAGGTCAACGCCGAAATCTCGGGCTTCGTGCGCGAGAAGATGCGCGAGCGACTGAAGGATCCAAAGCTGTGCGATGCCTTGATTCCGGCCGACTACGGTTTCGGGACGCATCGGGTGCCACTGGAGCAGAACTTCCTCGAAGCCTTCCATCGCCCCAATGTCGAGATCGTCAGCGTCAAGGCCAATCCGATCGAACGCGTGACACCCACGGGTATCCAGACCGCGGACGGGACGATCCACGAGCTCGACGTCATCGTTCTGGCGACTGGATTCGACGCCGGAACCGGCGCGTTGACGCGCATCGATATCAGGGGCCGCGGTGGGCGGTCGCTGAAGGAGGATTGGAGCAAGGATATCCGCACCACGATGGGCCTGCAGGTTCACGGCTATCCGAACCTGTTCACGACTGCGGTGCCGCTGGCTCCGTCGGCTGCGCTCTGCAACATGACCACCTGTCTCCAGCAGCAGGTCGAATGGATCGACGATTGCATCAGGTTCGTGCGTACGAAGAACCTGAAGGTGGTTGAGCCGACCAAGGATGCCGAAGACGGATGGGTGGCGCATCACGATGAGATCGCCAATGCGACGCTGATCGCGAAGACCAATTCCTGGTACCTGGGCTCGAACGTCGAAGGCAAACCGCGCCGCGTTCTGTCCTATTGCGGGGGCGTCGGCGCCTATCGGCAGAAATGCAACGAGGTCGCTGCCAGCGGCTACCAGGGTTTTACCATGAATTGAGTGCTCGCGAGGCGCTGCGTCGACGGAATTCATCCAGTACAAACGGGAGGACAAAAATGAGCACGAATTTCGGTGCCGCCGCAGACGCCGTTCTCGGCGGCGTCGTCACATCCACGCCGCGTGTGCCCGGCGTCGTCGCGATGGTGACGAACCGCGATCGCAACATCTACGAAGGCGCAGCGGGGAAAAGGCGTGTCGACCAGCCAGCCGAGATGACGACCGACAGCATCTTCGCCATCTTCTCCACGACCAAGGCGGTCACCGGCACGGCCGTGCTGCAACTCGTCGAAGAGGGCAAGCTCGATCTCGACGCACCGGCCAAGCGCTACGCTCCGGACATCGGCAAGCTCCAGGTCATCGAGGGCTTCGATGCCGCGGGTGAGCCGATGCTGCGGGCGCCCAAGCGGGACATCACCACGCGGATGCTGATGACGCATACCGCCGGTCTCAGCTACGACTTCATCAACCACACCTACAACCGCCTGGCCGAGGAGAAGGGCCAGCCCAGCGTCATCACCGCTTCCAAAGCCTGCCTGATGACGCCGCTGCTGTTCGATCCGGGCGAGCGTTGGGACTACGGCACCAATCTCGACTGGTGCGGCCAAATCGTCGAGGCCATCGCCGGGCGCCGGCTTGGAGAGGTTTTCAATACGCGCATCTTCGAGCCGCTCGGAATCAAGAGCATGACCTTCGAGCTGACCGACGCCATGCGCAGCAAACTGGCGGGGATCCACGCGCGCGGCGCCGACGGCTCGTTGACGCCGATGGATTTCGAGCTCCCCGCCAAGCCTGAAGTGCATATGGGTGGCCACGGCCTTTACGGCACGGTCGGCGACTACATGCGTTTCATCCGGATGTGGTTGAATGACGGTGCCGGCGAGCATGGCCGCGTGCTGAAGGCGGAGACCGTGCGCATGGCGGAGAAGAATCATCTCGGAGACAAGAAGGTGACACCGATCACCGGCGTCATCCCGGCGCTGTGCAATGATGCCGAGTTCTTCCCGGGCCAGTCAAAGTCCTGGGCGCTCTCATTCATGATCAACGACCAGGAAGCACCCACCGGGCGTCCCGCCGGCGCCCTCGGCTGGGCGGGCCTTGCCAATCTGTTCTATTGGATCGACCGGCAGAACGGGTTCGGCGGGTTCTGGGCCACGCAGATTCTTCCGTTCGGCGATCCAACGTCGTTCATCGGTTACATGAATTTCGAGACGGCGTTTTATCAGAGCCTGAGGCAGCGAATGGCGGGTTAGGAACCCCGGCAAGAACGGGACGAGGGGTGGCGAGAGCTCACGCCTTGAAATACGCGATCTGTGTCGAGGTCGCGAGCAGCCTTCCGTTCGGCGACCACAGCTCGGCGTTCTGGTCGGCGTAGCTCTTGTGCATGATCTTCGAATCGGCGGTGGCCAGCACGCGCGTGATGTCCTCAGCCGCGAGCTCGTCGCTGTCGGTGTGGAAATAGGTCGTCAGCGACACCGTGCCGAACGGCACCAGCTCGCGCCGAGCGTGGAAGATGCGGCCGAAGAAGGCGTCCGACATCGACATCAGCGACAGCATGTCGAGCTTGCGCGGCGTGCGGTCGCTGATCCAGATCTTCGAATAGGTGCTGGCGGGCTCGGCCTGCTGCGGGCCGATCCGCATCTCGCCCTCGACGAAGCGAAACTCGTACTGGTTGGCCCAGGACGCCGCGATCTTCGGGAACGGCAGCGTCGCTTCGAACGGCTTTGCATCGGGATATTGCGCCACCCGGTGCTCCCAGGACGGCCGGCGCTCGGCGAACACCGCGGTGGCGAGCGTTGCGACCTCGCCGCCGCCTTGGCTGAGCTCGACGCTCCAGTGCTGGCTGGAGCGGTTGGCCTTCACCAGCCGCACGTCGAGATCGAACGGCCCCTTGGCGATCGGCGCGCAATAATTGACCGTGAGGGCGAGCGGATCGCCGGCGCGTTCCGGATGGTCGATCAGCGCGCGCAAAATGGTCGCGGCGGTGGCGCCGCCGAACGGGCCGACGAAGGCCCAATAATCGTCGCTGGTGTGCCCCTGCCAGCTGGAGTCGCCGGCGGTGACGCGGGTGGCGTCGTCGAAGGGGTGCGGGAGCTTGGCGTGCATGTGTGTTTCCGTCTGTCATTCCGGAGCGATGCGACGGGACCGCGTAGCGCGGCCCAGAGCATCGAACCCGGAAGCTCGAGATTCCGGGTTCGGCTCTGCGAGCCGCCCCGGAATGACGGTCGTCATATCACAGCCATTGCCCGGATGCGCAATTACGTATCGAGTAACCGCGCTTCCACGCCGCGGAAAAATCAGCCCGCGGCGTCGCGCAGGTTCGGCAGCAGCGGCGTGGTCGGATTGACCGGCACGTTCCAGATCTCCTCGGCGTATTCGCGGATGGTGCGGTCGGAGGAGAACCAGGCCATGCGCGCGACGTTGAGGATGGAGGCGCGGGTCCAGGCCGGCGAGACCAGCCAGCGCGCATCGACGCTGCGCTGCGCCTCGTAATAGGAATCGAAATCGGCGCTGACCATGTAATGGTCGAGATAGCGCAGCGCGTGCGCGATCGACTCGAAACGTCCGGGGTCGCCGGGCGAGAACTCGCCGGTGCCGATCGCATTGATGGCGCGCTGCAGCTTCGGCGAATTGAGGATCAGGTCGGAGGCGTCCAGCCCCTGCTTGCGCCGGATCATCACGTCGCCGGCCTCCATGCCGAAGATCGCGATGTTCTCGGCGCCGACATGGTCGCGGATCTCGATATTGGCGCCGTCGAGCGTGCCGATGGTGATGGCGCCGTTCAGCGCCAGCTTCATGTTGCCGGTGCCGGACGCTTCCATGCCCGCGGTCGAGATCTGCTCGGACAGGTCGGCCGCGGGAATGATCACTTCGGCGAGGCTGACATTGTAATCGGGCAGGAACACCACCTTGAGCTTGCCGCCGATCGTGGGGTCGTTGTTCACGACCTCCGCGACGTCGTTGATCAGCTTGATGATCAGTTTTGCGTAGCGGTAGCTCGCGGCAGCCTTGCCGGCGAAGATCTTCACCCGCGGCACCCAATTGCCGGTTGGATCGTCCTTGATCGCCTGGTACAGCGCGACGGTCTCGATGACATTGAGGAGCTGGCGCTTGTATTCGTGGATGCGCTTGATCTGCACGTCGAACAGCGCGGTCGGGTCGACCTTGATGCCGAGCCGTTCGCCGATCAGGCGCGCCAGCGCGGTCTTGTTGTGAAGCTTGACGCTGCGGAACTTCTTCTGGAATTCGACGTCGCTGGCGCGCGCTTCGATCAGCGAGAGCTGGGTCGGATCGTCGAGCACCGCCTCGCCGCAGGTCTCGCGCAACAGATCGGTCAGCTTCGGGTTCGCCAGCATCAGCCAGCGGCGGAAGGTGATGCCGTTGGTCTTGTTGGTGATGCGGCCGGGATAGAGATGGTTGAGGTCGTGGAACACGGTCTCACGCATCAGGTCCGAATGCATGCCCGAGACGCCGTTGATGCGGTGCGAGCCGACGAAGGCGAGCTGGCCCATGCGCACGCGGCGCCCGCTCTTCTCGTCGATCAGCGAGACCGAGGCGCGGAAGTCGATGTCGCCGGGGCAGCGCGCTTCGGCCAGCGCCAGATGCTGCACGTTGATGCGGTAGATGATCTCGAGATGCCGCGGCAGCAGCCGCTCGAACAGCTCGACCGGCCAGGTCTCCAGCGCCTCGGGCAGCAGCGTGTGGTTGGTGTAGGAGAGGGTGGCGACCGTGATCTTCCAGGCCTCGTCCCAGCGGAAATTGTGCAGATCGACGAGGATCCGCATCAGCTCGGTGACGGCGAGGCTCGGATGGGTGTCGTTGAGCTGCACCGCGACCTTGGACGACAGGCTGCGCAGCTGGCCGTCGGACGCAAGGTGTCGCTTGACGAGATCCTGAAGCGAGGCCGAGACGAAGAAATATTCCTGGCGCAGGCGCAGCTCGCGGCCTGCCGGGCTCTCGTCGTTCGGATAGAGGAATTTGCAGATCGCTTCCGCGCGCGACTGCTCGGCGGTGGCGCTGACATAGTCGCCCTTGTTGAAGGCATCGAGCTTCAACGGATCGGGCGAACGGGCCGACCACAGGCGGAGCGCGTTGACGTGCTGGCCCCGCCAGCCGACGATCGGCGTGTCATAGGCGATCGCCTGCACGGTCTCGCCCGGATGCCAGATCGCGCGGTCGCGGCCCTTGTCGTCGACATGCTCGACGCCGCCGCCGAAATTGATGTCGTAGATCACTTCGGGCCGCTGCAATTCCCAGGGATTGCCGAAGCTCAGCCATTCGTCGGGATATTCCTGCTGCCAACCCTGGTTGATGATCTGGCGGAACAGGCCGTAATCATAGCGGATGCCGTAGCCGATCGCGGGGATCGACAGCGTCGCCATGCTCTCCATGAAGCAGGCGGCGAGGCGCCCGAGGCCGCCATTGCCGAGCGCGGCGTCCGGCTCGCATTTGCGCAGCTCTGGCAGCGAGACACCGAGATCGCCGAGCGCGACCTCGAAGATCTTGAGCAGGCCCATGTTGTTGAGCGCATCGGTGAAGAGACGGCCGATCAGGAATTCGAGCGAGAGATAATAGACGCGCTTGCGGCCCGCGTCGTAGCTGTGCTTCTCGGCTGTGAGCCAGCGATGCACGACGCGGTCGCGCAGCGCCAGCGCCGCGGCCTGGTACCAGTCGTGCCTGGTCGCCATGCCGGCATCCTTGCCGATGGCAAGGCGCAGCTTCGCCAGGATCGCGCCCTTGATCTCAGCCAGCGCGAGCTCGTCGATCGGCTGGCCGGGGGCGGGAAAACTGGGCTGGAACGATTGATCTTGCAAAGCCGTCACTTCCTGGTCGAACACACTACTAACCCTACGCGTCTTGCCCCTGCACCGGAACTGTCGCCGATGCGGCCTTGCACTGCGCTGGCGTAAATTTATGCAAGGAACGGGCCGATTTGGGAACCCGGGCGAGCACGGAGAAACCGGGATTCAGTGCTAGATTGCGGATCAATTCAGCCATCAGTGTGGAGAACATTCCCATGAGACTGCTGACGCGACTCCTGATCGAAATCGCCGCGGCTGCCCTGCTCGTCGTCTGCATCAGCACCCTCAGTGCCGCGTTTGCCGCCGGCAAGCCCGGTCGCAGCGCCGACGGCCTGACCTGCGGTTTCACGGTCCCGCAGAATGCCTCGCCCGCGGCCCGCTGCGCCGCCATCAAGCGCCAATGCGGCGGCAAGTTTTACGCGAATGCGTGCGGCGACAGGCTGATGTCCGCGGTGAATTGAGAGGCGGGCCGCAACGCTCGCGAATCTGGGCCGCCTTCAAGCCGCTTTGGCCTGCACCGCATCGCAAAACTCGGCGAGACGATCCGCAAGCCGCAGCGTTGCCGGGCTCGCATCGGGCGAGGCCATCAGTGCGACCTCGGTCTTGTTGATCGGCGCAAAACCGTCTTTCGCCGTCAGCACGCGGTGGTCGGACTGGATCGACATTTCCGACAAGATGCTGAGGCCCATGCCGGCGGCGACCGCGGCCTGGATGCCGGAGAGGCTCGACGAGGAATAGGCCATGTGCCAGGCGCGGCCGACGCTTTCCAGCGCGTGGATGGCGCCGGCACGATAGAGGCAGCCGGTCGGAAAACCGATCAGCGGCACGGATGCGGCATGGACATCGACCGGATGGCCCTTGC
The DNA here is from genome assembly GCF_000261705.1 of Bradyrhizobium genomosp. III. Taxonomy (NCBI): domain Bacteria; kingdom Pseudomonadati; phylum Pseudomonadota; class Alphaproteobacteria; order Hyphomicrobiales; family Nitrobacteraceae; genus Bradyrhizobium; species Bradyrhizobium genomosp. III. The sequence continues at coordinate 8,990 of NZ_AJQF01000437.1, forward strand.
TGGTGACCCAGTGCACGCGCTCCGGCCAAACCGCGATGGCGCCTTTCTCGCCGGCCGCACGCTTGAATAGCGCCACGTCTAGCTCGCCGCGTTCGAGGTCGCGCGCCAGATGCTTGCTCTGGTCGGCGCGCACGTCGAGCCGCAGGCCCGGATGCGAGCGCGAGAACGCGCCCAGTAATTTGGTCAGCCGGTACGCCGCGAAATCTTCGGGGATGCCGAGCCGGATTGCGCCTTCGCCATCCGGCTGGCGCAGCACGTCGCGCGCCTCCTCGGCGAGCGAGAGCAAACGCCGCGCGTAAGAGAGCAGCCGCTCGCCGGCCTCGGTCGGGCGCACATTCTTGCCGTCGCGGTGCAGCAGCACCTGGCCGATATCGTCCTCCAGCCGCTTGATCTGCTGGCTGACGGTCGACTGCGTGCGATGGACGCGCTCGCCGGCGCGGGTGAAGCCGCCGGCCTCGACCACCGAGACGAAGCTGCGCAGCAGCTCGAGATCGAGCATAGCCGCCTCCATTCGAAAATCCACTGATAGCGAGTTAATCATTTAATTTCCAAATGACAAGCGGGCTCCCTAGATCGAGGCTCAGGAGAATGCCCCCATGTCGCTCGCCCCCTCGATTCCCGTTCCGCGCAGCCGCTTCAACACGCTGCCGCTCGCCATTGGCCTGTTCTGCCTGCTCTGGAGCTACGCCTTCGTCGCCGGCAAGATCGGCGTCACCCATTGCCCGCCGCTGATCCTGCTCGCCGCGCGCTTCTCGCTCGCCGGCATTTTGATCCTGGGCGCCACGCTGATCCGCGGCGACAGCTGGTCGTTAACCTGGCGCGATGCGGCGATCTTCGCCGTACTTGGGATTGCCAACAACGCGCTCTATCTCGGGCTCGGCTACACCGGCCTGCAATCGGTCTCCGCCGGCCTCGGCGGCCTGATCGTCTCGGCCAATCCGGTCTTCACCGCGGCGCTCGCGACTCTGCTGCTCGGGGAAGGCATGACCTGGCGCAAGGCCGGCGGCCTGCTGCTCGGCATCACCGGCGTGACCCTGATCGTCTGGCATCGCCTGTCGGTCGGCACGGATTCCCTGCATGGCATCGTCTTCACGCTGGCTTCGCTCGCCTCGCTCGTTGCCGGCACCATCCTGTTCAAGCTGCTCGCGCCGAAGGGATCCTTGTGGATCGGCAACGGCGTGCAGAACCTTGCCGCCGGCATCGTGCTGACGCCGGTCGCGTTCACCTTCGCCGACGTGCATGCGATCGATGTCACGCCGAGCCTGCTCGGCGCCTTCGCCTTCCTCGTGCTGGGGGGCTCCATCCTCGCCTATTGGCTCTGGTTTCATCTCCTGAAAGTGTGCGGCGCCACCGCCGCCAGCGCCTATCATTTCCTGATGCCGCCGCTCGGCATGCTGTTCGCGTATCTCGTGCTCGGCGAGCACGTCGAGGCGCGCGATCTGCTCGGGATCATTCCAGTCGCGCTCGGCATCTATCTGGTGACGCGGCCGGCGAAGGCGGCCGCCTAGAAGCTGTCATTCCGGGGCGAGGCGAAGCCTCGAGCCCGGAATCCATCGGGCACCAACTCCGCGGATGAATGGATTCTCAGGTGCGCAATTGCGCACCGGAGCTCGCGCTGCGCGCGCCCCGGAATGACAGCGGCTAATCCTTCCGGAACACGATCGACGCCATCCACCCCGTCATCAGCGCCATCGCGGCGGTGACGAGACCGTAGATCAGCCCGTTCTGCCTGGCGGTGGTGGCGACGAATTGCTCGAAGCCGACTTTGACGATCTCGAACGCGGTCTCGGTCTTGCCGATGAACGCGCCGTTCGCAAACAGTCTGATCTCGACCTCGTAGGTGCCGATCGGCACCTCCGCCGGCAGCGGAATGCCGGTGCGAAACAGGGTCGGCGTCAGGAACGTGACGGCGCTCGGATCCTCGCGATAGAGCCCGCGCTGGGTGCGCAGGCGGATGAAGGCCGAGCGGAATGCGTCGTTCGGCACCACGTCGGCATAATCGCCGCCGACCCGCTGCGTCAGCAGCACGTTGTTCAGCCCGATCTGCTGCCGCCGCGCGATCTCGGGCGAGGTGATCGCCTCAAAGGGACGGTTGGCGAACAGCGCCAGATAGCTCGGCACCTGCAGGAACTGCCGGTAGTCGGTGTTGATCCAGATGCCGAAGGTGCGCTCCTTGCGCCGCGTCATCATGTCGGCGCGCGGGCCCATCACGGTGACGACGAGATCATATGCGGTGCGATCGGCGGGCGTCGTCGCGTCCTTCTCCACCGAGCCGAACAGCACCAGCTCCTCGCCGGAATAGTTCGGTGTCACCGTGACGCGGTGGTTGGACACCGAGACGATCAGCCGCTCGGCGCGCGCGGCTGATCCGAGCAGCAGGGCGAGCAGGAGTGCGAGAGCTGCGCGCATCATCCGCTCACCCCCAGCTCGCGGATGGTGAAGAGATCCTCCGGCCGGATCACCAGCTCGATCGCGAAGCGGATTCCGACTGAGAGGATCAGGAGGCCCAGCAGCAGCCGCAGCTGCTCGCCGCGGATCTTCTGGCCGGCGCGGACGCCGAACTGCGCGCCGGTAACGCCGCCGACCATCAGGATCAGCGCCAGCACGGCGTCGACGAGGTGATTGGTCACCGCATGCAGCATGGTCGCGAACAGCATCGTGACGAGCGTCAGGACCATCGAGGTCCCGATCACCGTCGAGGTCGGCACCCTCAGCAGATAGATCATGATCGGCACCAGGATGAAGCCGCCGCCGATGCCCATGATGGCGCCGATGAAGCCGATCATGATGCCGACGATCACCACGGGGATGACGGAGAGATAGATCTTCGAGCGCTTGAAGCGCATCTTCAGCGGCAGGCCGTGGATCCAGTTGTGGGTGCGGCGTGGCGGCAGCGCGCCGCGGCGGGTCCGCATCAGCGCGCGCAGGCCTTCCGAGAACATCAGGCTGCCGACGGTGCTGAGCAGCACCACGTAGGAGAGCGCGATCATCAGATCGAGCTGGCCGAGCGCGCGAAGCTGCGTGAAGGTCCACACGCCGAGCGCCGTGCCGGTCACGCCGCCGCAGAGCAGGACGCTCGCCAGCGCCGGATCGATCGCGCGCCGCCGCCAGTAAGACAGCGCGCCGGAAAACGAGGAGGCTGCAATGTGGCTCGTGACGGAGGCGACCGCGACCGCCGGCGTGATGCCGATGAAGATCAGCAGCGGCGTCATCAGGAAGCCGCCGCCGATTCCGAACATCCCCGAGACGAAGCCGACCGCGGCGCCCATGGCGAGCACCAGGAAGACGTTGACGGGAAGATCGGCGATCGGAAGATAGAGCTGCATCGAAGAACCATACGCCGGCGAGACGGATCGATTGTCGCGGAATGCTCGCGGGAAGGTCGGAACGGTTGCCGCGCCCCTCAATAGCGGAATTTGCGGTTGGGAGGGACCGGGAATTTCGGGCGTGGTGAATGGGCTAAGAGGGATCAGATCACTGCTTCGCTGTGAGGCGAGGATTCCGCCACATTCGCCGCTGTCATGCCCCGGCTTGACCGGGGCACCAGTACGCCGCAGCTTCTCCGTATCCAACCGACGTCTCTGGAATACCGGGTCGCCCGGTCAAGCCGAGCGACGACAGAGAAAGCGTACTAAACCGCCCTTAATGTGCTGCCGAGGCCGAGCGCTTGGTCGCGACTTGCTTCGGCGCCGGCTTTGCATTCGCCTGCGGCGCGCTGTCCCAGCCGCCATTCGGGGCCGGAACGTTGACGGCGTCGTCGGGCTGCGGCTCGGCGCTGAAGGTCTGGATCGCGAGCTTGGCGGCGGCGAGCGATTGCGGGTCGAGACGCTTGGCGACGTCGTCGCGCTTGCCGGAGGCGTCCGCATCACCCTGGGCAGCTGCGAGGCTGAACCATTTGTAGGATTCGGCGAGGTTCTGTTCGACGCCGATGCCGCGGGCATAGAGGATGCCGAGGTTGAACTGGCTGTCGGCAACGCCGCGATCGGCGGCCTTGCGGAACCATTGCGCCGCGCTCTTGTAGTTGGCGCCGCGTCCGCCGCCGTCGGCGTCGAGCACCGCGAGATTGTGCTTCGCCTTGGCGTTGCCGCGCTCGGCGGCCTGGGTGTAGTAGCGGCGGGCGATGTCGGCGTCCTTCTTCACGCCGAGCCCCTTTTCGTAGAGCGTGCCGAGGCGGAAGGTCGCGGGCACCACGCCGGCCTGCGCCGCGCGGTCGTACCATTTGGCCGCTTCGTCGTAATTGGTGGCAACTCCCTTGCCTTCGGCAAAGCGCAAGCCGATCTCGTAGGCCGCGGTCGCATCGCCCTTCATCGCGGCGGTGCGCAGCACCGGGCCGCCGATGCCGTCAGGCAGCTTTTCGCTCGGCGGCACCTGGATCATGCTGAGCTTGGCGCGGCTCGTGCCCGACAGCGCGCCGGTGACGTCGCTGCTCGCGGCAGGCGGCGGCACAGAGGCGGCGGGCGCCGGCGGAATCTCAACCGAGGCCGAGCTGGCCGGGCCGGGCGCGGGAGCAGGCGGCGCGGGGTTGTTCTGGGATTGCCGTCCGATCGGCGTCGGCGAGGTCATCGATGGCGTGACCTGCTCGGGCGTGGCGGGCTTGTTCTCGATCACGGGCGGCGGCGGAGCCTGCGGCGCGGGCTGGCTCAACGTATTGTCCATGGCCTGCGGCGCCGGCGGCGGGGGGGCCTCGAGCAGGTTCATCGCCATCTTGAAGGTGCCGAGCACGATCACGACCACGCTCGCGCCGACCAGCAGCGAGCGGATCTTCGAGGTGATGGTCGAGCTGCCGTCCTTGCCCTTGTCCTTGCCGCGATCGGCGCCGGCCTTCGCACCACCTTTGGCGCCGCGTGCCGGCTTTTCCGGCTGCGCGGCGGCGGCCTGGGCGGCGCGGCGGGCGGCCGCGATGAAGCTCGACGACGACACCGGCTCTTTCGGCGCAGCGGGAATGTCGCTGATCGCGCTCTCGGAGGCGGCGATGCGCTCCGATGGCGTGGCGAGGCGTCCGCCCGGCCGTGTGCCCGGCTCGAGCGGATGATCCGGCGGTAATTCCGGCGCGAGCGCGGTGCGCGCGGGCGCCGTGTGCGGCTCCAGGATCTCGCTGATCGCGCGCGGCGGCACCGGTGGTGCCGATGGCACCGGCGGCGGCGCGGCAGGGGCGGCGGCATGGAATTCACGCGGCGCGGCGGAGAAAGCGGCTTGGGCGAAGGCGCCTTGGGCCTGTTGCGGCGCGTGGGCCTGCTGCTGCGCGGCGGGGTTGGGCAGCTCCGGCTTCGGATCGTATTTCGGCTGCTGCTGGGCTTGCGGCCGCGGCTCGCGCGCCATCGGCGGCGCGGGCTCCATGGGAGCGGCCATCGGCATGGGCATTGGCGCGGGGGCCGGCGGCGCGGTGCGCACCGCGCGCAGATCGCCCTCGATCATGGAGAGGCGGTCGACGACATGGCCGAGCGCGCTATGGACGGCGTCGAGCGAATCCTGCGTGCTGCGGTTGGTCTCGGCCTGGCTGAAGCGGATGTCGGACAGCTCGCGCTTGACCAGATCGACCATTCCGGAATCGGCCGGGGCAACGGAGCTGCGGCTCTCGGCCAGCGCGGAATAGGTCGCCTGCTGCCGCTCGAGGTGACGCAGGATGTCGTGCAGCCCGTCCTCGACGCGGCTCAAATTGCCGTTGCGCGGATCGGCGGCGGCTTCGATCCGCTCCAGCAAATACGAGACGCGCTGTTCGAGATGCGCAAAGGTCGAGGCCGAATCGTTGCCGACCTGCATGCGGTCGAAGCGGTCCGACAGCGCGCGGATCGCGGATTCCAGGTGCTCGGTGCTCTCGGCCGGCTGAGGCCGCTCGCGCGTTTCCAGCGCCGCGGTGAGCGCCGCAATGCGCTGCTCCAGCACCGCGAAGCTGGCGCCCTGGCCGGAGGCGCGGGTGACCTGGTCGACCTTGGACGACAGCAGCTGCACGTCTTCGGACAGGCGTGCCAGCGCTTCGTTGGACGCGACGTTGGAGACGATGCCGCGCAGTGCCGTGATCGCGCCTTCGAGCTGGCGCACCGTCGAGGGATCGTCATTGGCGCGCAGGATCAGGTCGAGCTTGGCGCCGAGATTGCGGATCGCCTCGTCATAGCCGGTGAGCTGCTCGGCCGGCGTCAGCGTGCGCAGCACCTGCTTGATGTCGGACAGCGCGTGCTCGATGCCCGACAGGACCTGGCCGTCGGTGCCGTTGGAACGCGTCTCGTCGATCCGGCGGTGCAGCGAGCGGATCTCGTTCTCGATCGATTCGATCGCGCGCCGCGGCATCGCCTCGGTGATGGCGGCGCGGATCTCGGCAAGCTCGCTGCGGAAGGCGTTGATCGCCTGCTCGGTATTGTCGGGGCGCTGCAGCGACTCGATCTGGCTCGTGATCTTGAGCAGATGGCGCTCGAGCGCGGAAAAATCCGGCCCCGGCTGCGGTGGCGGCGGAGCATAGGCAGGCGCGGGTGGCGCCATCGGAGGTGCGTAAGGAGCGGCCCAGGGCGCAGCATTGGGCGCGATCGAGGGCGCGGCGCGCGGCGGCATTTGCCGCGGCGTGAAGCCGTCGAGCTCGCTCTGCCGCGCGGTGATCTCGGCGACGGCGACGTCGAACGAAGCGGGGCTCAGGGGCGGGGAGTTGCGATAGACCTGCGCTGCCGCGCGCTCGACCGCATCGGCCTGGCGCTGGCGCGTGTCGGCCGGCGCCGGGCGCTGAGCCGGGGGCTGCTGCGGTTGAGGCTGCTGCGGCCGGGAGATTTGCGACAGCCGCGCATCGAGCCGCGAGATCGCATCGTTGAGCTGGCGCGCGACGCCCTGCTCGCGCGCGACGTCTGGCCGCGAAGGGTCCTGTCGGGACGAATCCTGTCGTGAAGAGTCTTGGCGCTGCGCGGGCTTGGAGATCCGTTCGATCTGCTGGGTGATCGCGTCGAGCCGCTGGTGGATGTCGGCGACTTCGCGGCTTTCCTGGCTCAGTCCCCGGGTTTGAACGTGCGGGGCTTGCGGACGCTGGTCGTAAGATTCGCGAAAGTTAGGGGGAGCAGTCTCGCCGAGGGTGGAGTTCAGCCAATCGTTGAGTGACATGCCGGCGCGACGCGCAGCAGCTTCGGCCCGCTCCCGGACGGATGGATCGATGCCGTCAACACTCCACGATACGCGCGAATTCATGACTCTGTCCGGTTCCGACTCCGGCGCCCCACCCGGCGCCTCCAGCCTTCCCTCGCGTGCCGGTTGCAAAGACAATCGGATTTGGCGCGGGTCGTCTGCCTCGAAAACCGACTTTTTCCTGTTACGGTAAATAACGGGTTAAGGAACGCGTCGCCGGTGTCTTAAAGTTGGGCGGGGGGAACCAACGATGCTCGTCATGCCCGGGCTTGTCCCGGGCATCCACGTTCTTCGGTGTCGCGCGATAGGTCGTGGATGGCCGGGACAAGCCCGGCCATGACGGTGAGGAGGCGGCTACTAGCCTCCGCCCTTCTCGCGCTTGCCCTCGTCCAGCGGCACCACCGTGGCCTTGCCGGTCATCGCCGACAGCGCATCGAGCGCCTCTTCGCAGAAGTCGGCGACCATCTGTTCGTGACGGGCGCCGAGCCGGAGCAGGAGCAGGTTGCCGAGATCGAGCCGGCCTTCCGCCGTTCCCTCCGGGAAGCGCTTCTTCAGGATGCGTTCGTAATTGGCGTGGCGGTCGCGGTGGTGCTCCAGGCGGGCCATCAGGTCGGTGCGCAGCGGCTCGATGTCGATGCTGTCGAGCGCATGGAGGCGGACCAGGAGATCGTCCTTGGTCGAGGCTGGCGTGCTTGGTCGCGCGGCCCAGTGCCGCAGCGCTGTTCGCCCCTCCGGAGTGAGCGTATAAACCAGCTTGTTGGGCTTGCCCGATTGCACGACCTCGCGGCCCTGGATGTGGCCGCGGTCGCGCAGCTTGGAGAGCTCGCGGTAGATCTGCTGGTGGTCGGCTTTCCAGAAGAAGCCGATCGAGGAGTCGAATGTCTTGGCGAGCTCGTAGCCCGTCATGGGGCGTTCCGTCAGGCATGCGAGGATTGCGTCGCCCAGTGCCATGACCGGCCTCCTTCTTCTCTTCGACCCGAACCAATCGGCTTGACTTTATGCGCATTGGCGCATATGCGTCAATGTGCATATGAGGCGATCAGGGACGGGCTGAAGATCCGACCCGAAAAACCCAGCGGAATCAATCAGCACGCTACTGTGCATGGGGTTGTTTTCGAGATTTTTGCCAAGGCCTTTAGGGAGGCACCCGAGAATGACCGGCCTCGACTCCTGGTACGGCTACATGAAGTCCCACGACCGCACCGCGCTTTGGGACTTGCTTCATCCCGACGCTGTCTTCGAAAGTCCCGTCGTGCATTCGCCGCAGCGCGGGCGCGACATCACATTCAAATACCTTTCCAGCGCCGAGAAGGTGCTCGGCGGCCCCGGCTTCACCTATGTCGGTGAGTGGACGCGCGAGCGCGGCGCCGTGCTCGAATTCAAGACCATGATCGACGGCATCGAGATCAACGGCGTCGACATCATCAGCTTCGATGCCGAGGGACGCATCACGCATTTCAAGGTGATGGTGCGTCCGCTCAAGGCGATCAACATGCTGCACCGCCTGATGGCGGAGCAGTTGGCCGCCCAATCATGACCCTGCCCTGAGGTTGCAGAACCCGCTAAGCTCGCGGGCAAGGCTGCGCCGCAGGACCGTTCAGAGAATTCCACCACTTCAAGCCCATGCCGGGAGACCGCAATGCCGATCTACAAAGCCCCCGTCGAAGACGTGAACTTCCTGCTCAACGACGTCTTCCAGATCGACCGCTACGACAATCTCGCCGGCTTCTCCGATGCGTCGAGCGATGTGCGCGAAGCCATTTTGGGTGAAGCCGCCAAGCTCGCCGAAGAGGTGCTGCAGCCGCTCAATCGCGTCGGCGATCTCGAAGGCTGCAAGCGCACTGATGACGGCAACGTCACCACGCCGAAGGGCTTCAAGGACGCGTTCAGGCAGGTCGCCGAAGGCGGCTGGCTCGGTCTGTCGGCGCCGACCGAGTTCGGCGGGCAGGGCCTGCCGGTGACGCTGAGCCAGGCCGTCAACGAATTCCAGATCTCCGCCAACATGGCGTTCTCGATGTATGGCGGCCTCACCATGGGCGCGACCGCGGCACTGATCGTTCATGGTTCGCCCGAGCAGAAGAAGACCTACGTGCCGAAGATGGTCGCCGGCGAATGGACCGGCACCATGAACCTGACCGAGCCGCATTGCGGCACCGATCTCGGCATGCTCCGCACCAAGGCGGTGCGCCAGGCCGACGGCAGCTTCAAGATCACCGGCACCAAGATCTTCATCTCGGCCGGCGAGCATGATCTTGCCTCCAACATCATCCACCTCGTGCTCGCCCGCATCGAGGGCGCACCCGCCGGCATCAAGGGCGTGTCGCTGTTCGTGGTGCCCAAGTTCCTTGTGAATCCGGATGGCTCAGTCGGTGCCCGCAACGGCGTCGTCTGCGGCTCGATCGAGCACAAGATGGGCATCCACGGCAATTCGACCTGCGTGATGAACTACGACAGCGCCACCGGCTGGCTGATCGGCGAAGAGAACAAGGGCATGCAGGGCATGTTCGTGATGATGAACGAGGCGAGGCTCGGCGTCGCCGTGCAGGGCCTCGCGCAGTCCGAGGTCGCCTATCAGAACGCGGTCGCCTATGCCCGCGAGCGCATCCAGGGTCGCTCGCTCACCGGCGTCAAGGCGCCGGACAAGCAGGCCGACCCGATCATCGTGCATCCCGACGTGCGCCGCACGTTGCTCTCGATCCGCGCCTTCAACGAAGCCGCGCGGGCCTTCGTGATGTGGACCGCGCTGAAGAGCGACGTCGCCCACCGCTCCGAAGACCCCAAGGACCGCCAGGCCGCCGACGATCACATGGGCCTGATGACGCCGGTGCTGAAGGGTTTCCTCACCGATTACGGTTTTGCCAACGCGGTGCAGGCGCAGCAGATGTATGGCGGCCACGGCTACATCGCCGAGCAGGGCATGGAGCAGTTCGTGCGCGATGCCCGCATCGCCATGATCTATGAAGGCGCCAACGGTATCCAGGCGCTCGACCTCGTCGGCCGCAAGCTGCCGCGCGACGGTGGCCGCGCCATCATGGCCTTCTTCGGCGAGGTCATGGCCTTCGCCAAGGAGAACGGCGGCGACGAGGCGCTCAAGCCCTTCATCGCGCCGCTCTCGGCCTCGCTCGGCCATCTCCAGCAGGCCACGACCTGGCTGATGCAGAACGCGATGGCGAAGCCTGACAATGCCGGCGCCGCCGCAACTGATTACCTGCATCTGTTCGGGTTCGTCGCGCTCGGCTACATGTGGGCGAAGATGGCGAAGGTGACGAATGCCAAGATTGCCGAGAGCGGGGCCACGCCCTATCTCTCCACCAAGCTCGTCACCGGTCGTTTCTTCATGGAGCGGATGCTGCCGGAGACCGCCGCCAATCTCGCGCGCATCCAGGCCGGCTGCGCCACCATCATGGAATTGCCGGCGGAAGCGTTCTGAGGCTTCCCGCTTCACCAATGATTGCGACCGCGCCGCGGTCGCCACCAACATAACTGCAATCAGGAGGCTCCCATGGCAGATGCCTATATCTACGATCACGTCCGCACCCCCCGCGGCCGCGGCAAGGCTGACGGTTCGTTGCACGAAGTGACCGCGCTCGCGCTCGCCACCGTGCCGCTGAAGGCGCTGAAGGACCGCAACAACCTGCCGCAGGATTCCGTCGACGACGTCATCCTCGGCGTGGTCGATCCGGTCGGCGAAGCCGGCTCCGACATCGCGCGCTTTGCCGCACTGAAGGCAGGTCTCGGCGAAGCCGTGCCCGGCGTGCAGATCAGCCGCTTCTGCGCCTCCGGCCTCGATGCCGTGAACTTCGCCGCCGCGCAGGTGATGAGTGGCCAGCATGAGCTGGTGATCGGCTGCGGCGCGGAATCGATGAGCCGCGTCGGCATCGGCGCCTCCGGCGGTGCGTGGCCGATGGATCCCTCGATGGCGGTGCCGGCCTATTTCATGCCGCAGGGCGTCTCGGCCGATCTGATCGCGACCAAATACGGCTTCTCGCGCGACGACGTCGATGCCTATGCCGTGCAGAGCCAGCAGCGTGCCGCGAAGTCGTGGGAGGAAGGCCGCTTCGACAAATCGATCGTCCCGGTGAAGGACATCAACGGCCTCACCATCCTGGCCAAGGACGAGCATATGCGTCCCTCGACGACGATGCAGTCGCTGGCGCAGCTGCAGCCGTCGTTCACGATGATGGCGCAGATGGGCGGCTTCGACGGTGTCGCGCTGCAGTCGCACCCCGAGATCGAACGCGTCAATTACGTGCACCACGCCGGCAACTCGTCGGGCATCGTCGACGGCGCCGGCGCCGTGCTGCTCGGCAGCAAGGAGGCGGGAGCGAAATACGGCCTGAAGCCGCGTGCAAAAATCCGTGCGTTCGCCAACATTGGCTCCGAGCCCGCGATGATGCTGACCGGCCCGGTCGACGTCACCGAAAAGCTGTTCGCGCGCTCCGGCTTGAAGAAGTCGGACATCGATCTGTTCGAGCTCAACGAGGCCTTCGCCTCGGTCGTGCTGCGCTACATCCAGGCCTTCGACATCGACAACGCCAAGATCAACGTCAATGGCGGCGCCATCGCGCTCGGCCATCCGCTCGGCGCGACCGGTGCGATGATCCTCGGCACCGTGCTCGACGAGCTCGAGCGCACCAACAAGTCCACCGCCCTCGTCACGCTGTGCATCGGCGGCGGCATGGGCACCGCGACCATCATCGAGCGGGTGTAGGTCCGTAGGGTGGGTTAGCCGAAGGCGTAACCCACCTCTTCTGTCTCCGCAGCGAAAGACCGTGGTGGGTTACGCTTCGCTAACCCACCCTACGAGATCTCAAGTCAACCGCCGCGCCTGAGATCGGCTGCGGCACCGAGGAGCAACCAACATGACTTACAAGAATTTCAAGGTTGAGACCGATTCCGACGGCATCGCGCTCGTTACCTGGGACATCCCGGGCCGCTCGATGAACGTGCTCGACGAGACCTCGACCAACGAGCTCGACGCGATCGTCAAGGCGACCACCGCGGATGCCGCGGTGAAGGGCGTCGTCATTACCTCCGCCAAGGAGGCATTCTGCGCCGGCGCCGACCTGTCGATGCTCGAAGGCATGAACCAGGCTTACGCCAAGGTGTTCAAGGAGCAGGGCGAGACCGCCGCGAACCAGATGCTGTTCGACCAGAGCCGCCGCTTCTCGCTGGTGCTGCGCTCGATCGAGACGTCAGGCAAGCCGTGGGCGGCCGCGATCAACGGGCTCGCGCTCGGCGGTGGCTTCGAAATCACGCTGTGCTGCCACTATCGCGTCGCCGCGGAGAATCCCAAGACCCGCCTCGGCCTGCCCGAGGTCAAGGTCGGCCTGTTCCCCGGTGCCGGCGGTACGCAGCGCGTGCCGCGCCTGGTGCCGCCACAGGACGCGATGACGATCCTGCTCAAGGGCGATCCGGTCACGATCGAGAAGGCGAAGGCGCTGAACCTGATCCACGCCATCGTTCCCGCCGCCGACCTCGTCAAGGCCGCGAAGGACTGGATCAAGGGCGGCGGCAAGGCGGTCGCGCCCTGGGACGAGAAGGGCTTCAAGCTGCCCGGCGGCCCGGTGTTCTCCAAGGCCGGCATGATGATGTTCCCGGCGGGAAACGCGATCTATCGCCGCGAGACCTACGACAATTATCCGGCCGCGCGCGCCATCATGAGCTGCGTCTATGAGGGCCTGCAGTTGCCGATCGACGCCGCGCTGCGGGTGGAGTCGCGCTACTTCACCTCGGTGCTGCGCTCGAAGGAAGCGGCCGCGATGATCCGCAGCCTGTTCCTGTCGATGCAGGAGCTCAACAAGGGCGCGCGCCGCCCGAAGGACGTGCCTGCGACCAAGGTGAAGAAGATCGCCGTGATCGGCGCCGGCTTCATGGGTGCGAGCGTCGGCTACGTCTCGGCCCGCGCCGGCCTCGACGTCGTCCTGATCGACCGCGACCAGGAGAGCGCCGACAAGGGCAAGGCCCATGCGCAGAAGGTGATCGAGGAGCAGATCAAGAAGGGCCGGGCCAAGCCCGCGGATGCCGAAGCGCTGCTCGCGCGCATCACGCCCACCGCGGACTATGCGGCGCTGAAGGACGTCGACCTCGTCATCGAGGCCGTGTTCGAGGACCGCAAGGTCAAGGCTGATACCTTCGCCAAGGCGCAGGAGCACATGAAGCCGGACGTGATCTTCGCGTCGAACACCTCGACGCTGCCGATCACCTCCCTGGCCGAGAGCTTCAAGGACCAAGGCAAGTTCGTCGGCATCCACTTCTTCTCGCCGGTCGAGAAGATGATGCTGGTCGAGATCATCAAGGGCAAGAACACCGGCGACCTCGCGCTCGCGACCGCGCTCGACTACGTCCGGCAGATCGGCAAGACGCCGATCGTCGTCAACGACTCCAGAGGGTTCTTCGCCAATCGCTGCGTCGGCCGCTACGTCGCCGAAGGCAACGAGATGTTCCTCGAGGGCGTGCCGCCCGCGATGATCGAGAACTGCGCCAAGATGGCCGGCATGCCGGTCGGCCCGCTCTCGCTCTCCGACGAGGTCGCGCTCGATCTCGGCCTCAAGATCATGAAGGCGACGGAGGCCGATCTCGGCCCCAACGCCATCAATCCAGATCAGAAGAAGCTGATGGTGGAGTTGGTCGAGAAGCAGGGCCGCTTGGGCCGCAAGAACAGCAAGGGCTTTTACGACTATCCCGAGAAGGGCAAGGGTCAGAAGAGCCTGTGGCCGGGCCTCTCGGCCTTGCAGCCGAAGCAGCTCGACCCCGACACGCTCGATATCGAGGAGCTGAAGCAGCGCTTCCTGGTGGTGCAGGCGGTGGAAGCCGCGCGCACGGTCGAGGACCACGTCATCACCGATCCGCGCGAGGCCGATGTCGGCTCCATCCTCGGCTTCGGCTTCGCGCCGTTCACCGGCGGCACGCTGTCCTATATCGACTTCATGGGCACCAAGAAGTTCGTCGAGCTCTGCCACAAGCTGGAAGCGAAGTACGGCTCGCGCTTCACGCCGCCGGAACTGCTCGAGGAGATGGCGGCGAAGGGCGAGACCTTCTACGGCCGCTTCGCGCCGAAGAAGGCGGCGGCCTGACGGGGCGGGCCACGCAGAAACAAAAAGGCCGGATCATCGATCCGGCCTTTCTATTGTGTGCCGAGTATGAGCGACAGCTTGGAGGT
>NZ_AJQF01000438.1:0-2445 GCF_000261705.1 Bradyrhizobium genomosp. III
CCTTGCACATCGCGATCATCGGACGCGAGATGCCGGTGCCGAGCAGGAAGGCGAGGACCGCACCAAGCAGCGTACCGCCGATGGCGAGCATCAGAACCAGTTGCTCGGTCTTCCCGATCGTCGCTTCCGATTCCGAATCCAGCCGCTGCTGCTCGGCGACGAGGTCCGCCTTCATGGCCGTGGCGCCTTGCAGGATCGCACCGGCCGAACCGCTCATCTCGGTGACGAGCCCGTCGACCAACTTGGCGTTGGCGATCAGCTTCTCCAGCGCTTCGCGATAGGCGCCGAGGATGGTCTTGGCCTCCTTCAGTCCGGCGACGATCTTGTCGTCCATCGAATAGACCGCGCCGAGCGAGTTCTCCACGAATTTCAGCCGCGCCAGCGCGCTGGTCGCGATCGCCTGATCGGACGTGAGCACGAAATTGGTGGCTGCAGCACTCGCGGTTTGGAACTGGGCGTTGACCTGCTTGGTACCGAACTCGATCGACTGGGCCTCGGAATCGGAAGCGTTGTTACCGATATCGTCCAGCTTGTACTTCAGGAGATTGGCTTGGCGCTGCAGCTGGTTCTGCACCAGCAACGTGCTGTCACGCTTGGCCTGCAGAACCTTGGCGAAGGTTGCGGAGAAATTCGCAAACTCCTTGGCGAGCTTGTCGAGACTCTCCCCCCGCGCCGGGGTCTTGGCGCTCTTCACGGCCTGGTCGATGGCGTTCTTCAGGCTGGCCTCGGCCTCGAGCGCCGCCTTGGCGTCATCTTCCTTGCCGGTGACGACGAAATATTTGACGGCCGCACGGTAGCCGAGCAGCTCGCGGTCGATGTTGCGGGCGAGGTCGGCCTCCGACACGCTGCTACGGTAGGACCCGACCCCGGCCGAAACCCGCTCGAAGCCGAAATAGCAGAAGGCCATGCTGCCGGCGGAGATCGCCAGCACGACCGCGAAACCCAGGATGATCTTGGCGCGGAACCTCAGGGTGGGAAATATTGTGCGCTTTGACGGCGACGCGATACGCCCGGACATTCCCACCCCCATTACTTATTCCAAACAGCCGCGATCCGAAGGCGCCCCGCCTCCCCGACCGCATGCGCAAAACTAAGGCAGAATCGTCAAGGGGCGGTAAATTCCTCCGGCTCGCAATCCCGGGCTGCGCAAGCACCAGACCGGCGACTTCCGGGCCGGACACCGCGCGACTTGTTGCGGGTAGAATGAAAAAGCCCTACTGTTTTCGGCACTTGGCGGCAGATCTTGGCGACAGACCAAGCCGGTCCTTGAGGAGAGAAACGAAGTGGGGCAGGCCGATCTTCGGTTTGGCGGTTCGTCCAGCGTTGCGGTCGCGAAATCGAAAGCTCCGACCGTCGACGGGGCCGTTGCCGAGCTGGTCGCCCAGCTTCCGTCGGACGAGCTGGCCCTGGTCCTGGTCTTCCTCTCCCCCCGCTACGATCCTCATCGATTCATCGCCGAGATCACGAGACACTTTGCGGACACGCCGGTCTGCGGCTGCACGACGGCAGGCGAGCTGGCGCCGGACGGCTGGGACGAGAACAGCGTTGTCGCGATGACGTTCAGCCAGGCTGACTTCAACGCCGTGGTCCGGCCGATCCTGAATCTCGCCAATTTCCATGTCGAGGACGGCCGCCGGATCGGCAGCGAGCTTCGCCACGAGCTGCTGCGGGCAACCTCGGAGGTCAGCGGCCGCAACCCGTTCGGCCTGGTGCTGATCGACGGCATGTGCCGCCGCGAAGAAGCTGTGATGTCCGCCCTCTATGCCTCGCTCGACAATATCCCGATCGTCGGCGGGTCGGCGGGCGACGGCCTGCGCTTCGAAAGGACCTGGGTGTTCTTCGACGGCAAGGCCCACACCGACGCGGCTCTCCTCATTCTCCTCAACACGTCGCTGCCGTTCCGCGTGTTCAAATGCGACAATTTCGAGCCCACCACACAGAAGATGGTGGTCACCGAGGCCGATATCGAGCAGCGCGTCGTCAAGGAATTGAACGCCGAGCCTGCCGCCGCGGAATATTCCCGTGCCGTCGGAATCATCGACGCCAAGCTCGACCCGTTCTCCTTCGCATCCCATCCGGTGCTGGTCCGGGTTGGCGGGTCCTATTATGCGCGGTCGATCCAGCGCGTCGATCCCGACGGCTCGCTGCGCTTCTTCTGCGCGATCGACGAGGGCATGGTGCTGACGACGGCAACCTCGTGCAGCCTGGTCGGAGCAACCCGCGACGCCTTCGCGGAAACCCGTGACCAGATCGGCGACGTCTCTCTCTATATTGGCTTCGAATGCCTGCTACGCCGGCTGGATGCCGAGCAGCATCAGCTTTCACGCGAAATGTCCGAGCTGTACCGGCAGAACCGCGTCGTCGGGTTCCATACCTACGGCGAACAGTTCGGCTCGATGCACGTGAACCAGACCTTCACCGGCGTCGCCATCGGCAGGGGGGGGG
>NZ_AJQF01000439.1:0-45743 GCF_000261705.1 Bradyrhizobium genomosp. III
ACCTGGCAGGATGCCGAAACGATCGAGCAGCTCCGGCGGGAGTCGGTCAAGCTGAAGAAGATCAATGCGGCGCTGATGTCGCGCGTCGAGCGGTCGATGGACCAGCAGCTCAATGCGTTCTCACTGTTCGAAACCGCAATCGCGCTCGACCATCAAGTTCGCGACCGGACGCATCAGTTGCGGGATGCCCTGCGTTCGGTCGAGCGGGCCAACGAAGGCTTGTACCGCGCCAAGCAGCAGGCGGAAGCTGCAAGCTCGCTGAAATCGTCCGTGCTGATCTCGGTCACCCACGATCTCCTGCAGCCGCTGAACGCGGCACGCCTGACCCTGTCGGCCCTCACCGAGATGATGGAGTCGCAGGAAGCAGGCCTGCTCATCGACCAGGTCGACCGGTCCCTGGTCACGCTGGAAGACCTGCTGCGCTCGCTTCTGGAGATCGCGAAGCTCGATGCGGGCGCGCTCCGGCCCGACGTGCGGCCGATCGCGCTTGGGCCGCTGCTCGACCAGCTCCGCGACGAGTTCGAGCCGATCGCCTGGAGGCAGGGACTGTCCCTGCGCGTCCGCAGCTCGCCGCTCGCGGTCCTGTCCGACCCGATGATGCTCCGGAGGATCCTGCAAAATCTGCTCGCGAATGCGATCCGCTATACCCGCAGCGGCGGCGTCATCCTGGGATGCAGACGGCGTGGCGATCGCATCGCGATCCAGATCTCCGATACCGGGCCCGGAATTGCGCAGGCGCAGCAGGAGGCGATCTTCCGGGAGTTCCAGCGCGGCGACGCGAGCGCGACCGACCAGGCCGGCTTCGGCCTCGGTCTTTCGATCGTGCGCCGCTTCGCGACGGCGCTCGGCCACGAGGTGCGGCTGTCGTCGCATGTCGGCCGCGGATCGACCTTTGTGCTCGAGCTGGAGCAGGCCGATCGCGCCGATGTCAGCGACGACCTGCAGGAGATGAAGCCCGCAGACCTGCACTATGGCGGTCTGGGAGGGGCCAAAATCCTGCTCATCGAGAACGACGCCTCGGGCGCGGAGGCGCTGGCCGCCTTGCTGGAAGGATGGGGCTGCGACGTCGCGACCACGAGATCCGCCGCGGATGCCGCCCAGCGCTTGAGTGAGCTCGGCGGCACGCCGGACGCCATCATCGCCGATCTCCATCTCGATCACGGCGAAAGCGGATTGTCGGCCGTCGAGGGAATCCGGCAGCGGTTGAAGTCGGACGTGCCGGCGATGATCATCACCGCGGATTATTCCGAAAAGGCTGCGGCGGAAGCCAGCCGCTACGGGCTGGAAGTGCTGAAGAAGCCGATCAGGCCGGCGGAAATGCGCGCGCTGCTGTCGTTCCTGCTGAGCTAAAGCATGATGCGGAAAAGTGCGCAGCGTTTTTCCGGAAAGATCATGCTTAAATAACAACCTAAAGCGCGATGACGATTCATCCTGATCGCATATCGCGCTTTAGTTCATCACCTTGCGCCGCATCGGCTGCGAACGAGGTGGCAATCATGCCTGCGGATCGGTCCGGGCGCGGTCGCGCTTCGCGGCCGCTCCCGAGCCCGCCAGCGTCGCAAAATCGATCTTCGACATTTCGACGATCGCCTTGGTGCGGCTCATCACGTTCAGCTTGCGCAGGATATCCGAGACGTGAACCTTCACGGTGGTCTCGGAGATCTTCAGCTCAAAGGCGATCTGCTTGTTCTGCAGGCCGCGCTTGAGCATTTCGAGGACGCGCAATTGCTGGGGCGTCAGATCGTGAAGGCGCTTCAGCAGCTCCTGGGCCGCGATCGGCGAACGCTGCGGGCGGGCCAGCGCGCGAAAAGCGGCCGGCAGACACACCGCGCCGCGCACGACTTCGCCGATCGAATGCGCCAGCTCCTGCTTGGACGAGGATTTGAGGATGTAGCCGGATACGCCGAGCGACAATGCGCCCGAGATGATCTGCGCGTCCTGGTGCCCCGACACGATGACGACGGGAATGCGCGGAAACGCCTTGCGGATGCGGATGATGCCGGACAGTCCGGTCGTCCCGGGTATCGACAGGTCGAGAAGAATGAGGTCGACATCGGGCCTCGACGCCAACAATTCGAGCGCACCGTCGATCGAGGTGGCCTGAAGCATCTCGGCATCCGGCGTCGCCATTTGCAGCGCTCCCTCGAGCGCCTCGCGAAACAGCGGATGATCCTCGACAATCAGAAACCGCATCAGATTTGGGCCGTTCCCAGCTCGTCACCGAAGTCAGCGATCAGACCGGCGAGCATGCCGTCGCCGGAGCAACCCGGCTTGATCCAGATCAAATCGGACCAGCAGCTCATTGCGGCCTCCCGCGATCGATCCTCGGATGGGGCCGCTGCCGCGGATCCGGCAGATCGACCTTGCCGATCTCGACGATCGCCTTGTTGCGGCTGAACAGTCCGAGCTTGCGCAGGATCTCGGTGATGTGCGCCTTCACAGTCGATTCGGCGAGTTGAAGCTCCTGCGCGATCTGCCGGTTCGGATAGCCGCGGCGAAGGAGATCGAGCACGCGAAGCTGCTGCGGCGTCAGTTCGCGAAGCTTGACCCTGAGTGCCTTGCTGCTGTCGGCCCGCTTCCGCTGCGGCTCCGCCACGAAATCCTTCGGCACCGACACCGATCCGCCGAGCACGCCTTCGATCGACTGCGCGAGCTCGCGCTTGGACGTGGATTTCGGCAGATAGCCGGCAGCACCCAGCGCCAGTGCCTCGCGGACCACATGCTGATCCTCCTCGCTCGAGACGATGGCGACCGGCAGGCGCGGATAGGTCTCGCGCAGCCTGAGAAAGCCGGAGAAACCGGTTGCGTCGGGAAGCGAGAGATCGAGCAGCGCAAGGTCGATCCCCCGTTCGACCGAAAGCACCCGTAAGGCGTCCTCGATCGACATCGCTTCCAGAATGCGGGCCTCCGGCAGCGCCAGCCGCACGGCATTGCCGAGCGCCTCGCGAAACAGCGGATGATCGTCGATGATCAGGAAGCTGGTCATGGCACCTTCCCCGGGGTCCATCGCGCGGGCGCATCCATCGGGCGTTCGTGCCGATGGATGCGAAACGGACCCTAGAACATCTCCCCGATGCCGTCCGGTCAAGACCATTCAGTCGTTCGATTCGGCCTGAACCGTCAGCAGAAAGGCGTAGATGTTGTCGAACTGGCTGTCGGTGAAGACCTCTTTCCAGGACGGCATGCCCTTGGCCGGACGCCCCTCATGCACCGTGGTCAGGAATTTCTCTCGCATCTCGTCGCCGTAGCGGTGACGTAGCAGCCTCAGATCGATCTTCCGCTCGCTCTGGATCGCGTCGGGACCATGGCAATGCGCACAGGTGCCGTTGAAGATCTCCTTGCCCTGACCGACAGCTTCGGCATTTGACGCCAGCGCGTCGCCCTTGGTCTCGGTCGCGACGACGCTGGCCACATGCGCCGCGCCGGTCCCGGCTCCGGTCGTGGTTCCCGCCGGCGTCTGCACGGCATTGAAGTGGAGAGCCTGACCGGTCGGCAGGCCATACTTCACCTTGAGGTCGGCGATGGTCCGCTCGAGGTCCGGCAAGACCGCATCGATCTGGTCGCGCAGTTCTGTCGAGGCCTTCGCGAAGCCGATCGCCGCGTCCCACGACAAACCTTCGCCTTCGGTGAGCTGAACGCGATACCGATCCTGGTAGACGGTCTTGTTCAGCCAGCCGGCCACGGGTCCCCAGATAAAGGCGACGTCGGCCTTGCCCCGATCGAGCGCCTGCATGCCTTCCTCGGGCGACAGCACCGTCACCTTCTGGATGTCGTCACGCGTCGCCAGGAGGTTCTGTGGCGTGCTGGCGAACTGCACGGCGACCCGCTTGCCCCGGAGTTCGTCGATCCCGGAGACCGTCCGGTCCTTTGCCGTCACGAGGGCGTAACCCTCACGCGCAACCGTGCTCGAGAAGATGACGGCTGGCCCCATGAAATCCTCGGAGCGCGGCAGGCCGATCATGGCGTCGCACTGCTTGCCGAGCAGCGTCACGCGGACGGTGCGCTTGCCGAAATACGATTTGTACCAGTCGTAGGCGATCGGCCGCCCGAGCGCCCGCGCCAGCGCCTGCCCGATCTCGACATAGAGGCCGGGTTGCGAGGGGCTGTTGCTCGAGAACGGAAGATTGGTCGGATCGGCACAGAGCCGGAACGGCTTCACTTCGTCGGCGCGGCTTGTGGCGGCTGGCACGATGAGCGCGGAACCGGCAACACATGCAAGTAAAGCTGCGATGGCGCGACGTCTGCTATTGCCAAGGCCAGAACGATTTGGACGCATCCTCACCTCCCGTGGTTGGGCATCGTTGGCGTCACGTTGCGACAAGGCCCTGCCTCGGCCGCAACGACGCGATCACACTTTGGGAAAAGAGCGCGTGTATCCCCTCACCTCGGGATACACGCGCCAGTGGTCACTGGACGGAGAACACGAAGAGCGAGCCGCCCTCGGGAGCTGCAGCCGTCATCTTCTTGCCAACCTCGCCCAGGAACGCGGGCAGTGCTGCCGTACGGCCGACGACGATGGCGACGTATTGCTTGCCGTCGACCATGTAGGTCACAGGACCCGCACCGATGCCGGAGCCGAGATTCTTGCTCCAGAGCATTTTGCCGGATTTCGCATCGATGGCGCGGAAATCGCCATGGATGTTGCCGGCGAACACCAGGCCCCCGCCAGTGGTCAGCGTACCGCCATTGAAAGGCAGGTCTTCCTTGATGGACCAGACTTTCTTCTGGTTGACGGGATCCCAGGCCACGAGCTCGCCGAGGAAGCCACCGGGGCCTTCCTTGGTCGGGAATTCTGCGCCGAGATAGAACACGCCGCGCTTGTAGGCGACGTCACTGACCGACCAATCCATGCAGACATTGTTGGAGGGAATGTAGACGAGGCCGGTCTGCGGGTTGAACGACATCGGCTGCCAGTTCTTGCCGCCGATCAGATTGGGGCAGATGTCCTTGGCGGGATGGCCCGGGCCCGGACGCTTGTCGGGATCCTCGACCGCGCGCATGGTGGCGAGATCGAATTTCTGCGCCCAGTTCGAGAAGACATACTTCTCCGCCGAAAGAACCCTGCCGGTCTCGCGGTTGGCGACGAAGAAGAACCCGTTGCGATCCGCCTTCATCAGCGCCGGAACGTTGCTGCCGCCGATGTTGAGGTCGGCGAGCACGGCCTCGTTCACGCCGTCATAGTCCCAGGCGTCGGCGGGCGTGGTCTGGATATGCCACTTGATCTTGCCGGTGTTCGGGTCGAGGGCCAGCGTCGAGGCCGTGTAGAGGTTGGTCAGCTTGCCGAAATCGCCATTGCCGGTCGAGCGCACGGCAGTGTTCCACGGCCCGGGATTGCTGGTGCCCCAATACACGGTATCGGTCTTGGGATCATAAGAGCCGACCAGCCAGGCCGCGCCGCCGCCATGCTGCGCGGAATCACCCTTCCAGGTATCGCCGCCGGGCTCCTCCGGCGTGGGAACGGTAAAGGTCTGCCAAGCGAGCTTGCCGGTGTTGATGTCGAAGGCCTGAAGCGCGCCGCGCACGCCGTACTCGCCGCCGCCGAAGCCGGTGATGACCTTGTCGCGCACGACCAGCGGCGGCGAGGTGATGACCGAGCCCTGCTTGTAATCGACCACCTTCGCCGTCCACAGCGCCTTGCCCGTCGCAGCGTCGAGCGCGGTCAGCTTGCCGTCGAGCCGGCCGACGAAGATCTTGCCGTCAGCGTAGGAGACGCCGCGATTGTTCACGTCGCAGCAGGCGTATTGCAGCACGTCGTCCGGAATCTCCGGCTCGTAGGTCCACTTGCGCGCACCGGTCGCGGCGTCGAGCGCGTAGACGTATTTCGGCCCCCATGACGTCGAGACGTACAACGTGTTGCCGATGACGATCGGCGAGGATTCGTTCGAGCGCAGCGATGCAAGCGAGAACGAATAGGCAAGCGACAGCTTGCCGGCGTTCTCGGCGTTGATCTGGTTGAGCGGGCTGAACCGCGTGTTGGCGTAGTCGTGGCCCGCCACCGCCCATTGATTGGAATCGGATTGCGCTTTGAGCAGTGAATCGTTGGCGCGAACGCCAATCGTGCCGGCGCCCATCATCGCGATCATCGAAATGCCGGCCAAGAAGCCCCTCGTTCCAAAGGTCATTATTCCCTCCGTGATGTTGCTTTGCGCGCCACGTTGGGCGCCGATGCGCTTTTGCGCTTTCGATACGCAGTTCGCCTGCGAACCATCACGGAAATTACAGCATCGCCTTTTCGCGCTTAGTATAGGCGGAAGGTAGTAGTGCAAATCACTGTCAGGCTTGGCCACTCATCTCGTTGTCGGCACTCGCTTCTTGTCGCTCGTTGGCAGCTCGAAACCAGCGATCGGATTGCGGCAACATCGTGCAGCCATCCGCGCGTTCCGTCGAAAGTCGGCATAAGCGACGTCCACAAATCACGACGACGGTTCAACCGCGACGGATGGCCGCTGGGCGTTACGATATCCGTCAATGTCACGGTGTCGTTGTCGCTTTGACCGGCCCGCCTTCAGGACGACGGTGGGCGCTCGATTGGCGAAGCCATCTCGAGAGATCGGTTGTCTTCTCGCGTCCATTGATCGCCAGGGGGTACAGGCGGACTTGGTCAGTCCGCTTCCCGGCAGCCCCCGAGCCGGCCACGGCTCGTCGTGGGCGATCAACGCTTCAATGAAATCAATAGCTTACCGCACCAAATCCTACTACCAAGATCGCGATTACAAAGTTGCCCGGCCGTGCTCCTATTTGCGGAACGACGACAAGAATCCCAAGGGAGAGACAATCGGCGGCGCCAAGGACCGACATCCGCGGGGCGAGCAACCTTCGCGCGATGGCAGAGGTGGACGCCGCGGAAGACGAGAGACCATCTCCTTGCAGGTTTCGGACAGGTCGCGCCATGCGCTGGCGGCGGCACGGATCGCTGTTGTCTGATCGCGGCGCCTCGACGACCGTTTCGTGACGCCGGCGACCCAAAATCCCAGTTGCAAAGTTTCATCGCGCTGTTTCTAATTGGAATAACTACAAACATTCTGGGAGGACGACATCGTGTCTACAGTCAAACTGACGGTGAACGGCAAGGCCGTTGCTGTCGACGTCGAGGACCGCACGCTGCTGGTCCAACTGCTGCGCGATCACCTCAATCTCACGGGTACCCATGTCGGCTGCGACACCAGCCAGTGCGGCGCCTGTGTCGTGCACATGGACGGCCGCGCGGTGAAATCCTGCACCATGCTGGCGGGCCAGGCCGACGGGGCCAGCATCACCACCATCGAAGGCATCGCCAAGGGCGACGAGCTGCACCCGATGCAGGCCGCCTTCCGCGACAATCACGGCCTGCAATGCGGCTATTGCACGCCGGGCATGATCATGTCGGCGATCGACATCGTGCATCGTCACGGCGGCCAGCTTGACGAGGCGACCGTCCGAACCGAGCTGGAAGGCAATATCTGCCGCTGCACCGGCTAACACAAAATCGTCAAAGCCGTGCTGGATGCAGCCGGGCGCATGAAGGTCTCGCAGGCGGCCGAGTAAAGCGGCACGCCTCGAAAAGAACCACGGCTGCAGCTTTCGAGGGAAAGCGCGGTCAAAGAAATTTCCGGTCGGGAGGACCAGACATGGGTGTAGAAGGCATCGGCGCGCGAGTCGTGCGCAAGGAAGACAAGCGTTTCATTACCGGCAAGGGCCGGTACGTGGACGACATCAAGCTGCTGGGCATGACCCATGCCCATTTCATCCGCAGCCCGCACGCACACGCCAAGGTGAAGGGGATCGATTCCTCCGCCGCGCTGAAGATGCCGGGCGTGGTCGCGGTGCTCACGGGCCAGCAGATTGTCGACGACAAGGTCGGCAACCTCATTTGCGGCTGGGCCATCACCTCCAAGGACGGCAGCCCGATGAAGATGGGCGCATGGCCGGCGATGGCGCCGGAGACCGTGCGCTTCGTCGGTCAGGCCGTCGCGGTCGTGATCGCCGACAGCAAGAATCTGGCGCGCGACGCGGCCGAGGCCGTCGTCGTGAATTATGAAGAGCTCCCGGCGGTCGCCGACGTCCAAGCCGCGATCAAGTCTGGCGCGCCGCAGCTTCACCCCGAAGCTCCCGGCAACCAGGTCTATGACTGGGTGATCGGCGACGAGGGTGCCACCGATGCCGCCTTCGCCAAGGCCGCCAATGTGGTCAAGCTCGACGTCACCAACAACCGCCTCGCCCCGAACGCGATGGAGCCGCGCGCGGCGATCGCCGATTACGACGCGGCGGAAGAGCATTTCACGCTCTACACGACCTCGCAGAACCCGCACGTCGCCCGCCTCGTGCTGTCGGCGTTCTACAACATCGCCCCCGAGCACAAGCTGCGCGTGATCGCCCCCGACGTCGGCGGCGGCTTCGGCTCCAAGATCTTCATCTATCCCGAAGAGATGGTGGCGCTGTGGGCCTCCAAGAAGATCGGCCGTCCCGTGAAATGGACCGGCGACCGCACCGAGGCCTTCCTCACCGACGCGCATGGCCGTGACCACGTCACCCATGCCGAGCTGGCGTTCGACGCCAGCAACAAGATCACCGGCCTCAAGGTGAAGACCTACGCCAATTTCGGCGCCTACATGTCGCTGTTCTCGTCCTCGGTGCCGACCTATCTCTACGCGACGCTGCTGTCGGGCCAGTACAACATCCCGGCGATCCACGCCGAGGTGATCGGGGTCTACACCAACACCACGCCGGTCGACGCCTATCGCGGCGCGGGCCGACCCGAGGCGAGCTATCTGATCGAGCGGCTGATGGAAACGGCGGCGCGGCAGTTGAAGGTCGATCCGGCCGAGCTGCGCCGGACCAACTTCATCACCCAGTTCCCGCATCAGACGCCTGTCATCATGGCCTATGACACCGGGGACTTTAACGCCTCGCTCGACGCTGCCATGAAGGCGATCGACTATGCCGGCTTCCCCGCCCGCAAGGCCAAGGCGAAAGCCGACGGCAAGCTGCGCGGCATCGGCGTGTCCTGCTACATCGAGGCCTGCGGCATCGCGCCGTCGAAGGCGGTCGGTAGCCTGGGCGCCGGCGTCGGCCTGTGGGAATCGGCCGAGGTACGCGTCAACCCGGTCGGCACCATCGAGATCCTGACGGGATCGCACAGCCACGGCCAGGGTCACGAGACCACGTTCTGCCAGCTCGTCGCGGAGCGCCTCGGCGTTCCCATCAGCCAGGTCTCGATCGTCCATGGCGACACCGACAAGGTGCAGTTCGGCATGGGCACCTACGGCTCGCGCTCGGCGGCCGTCGGCCTCACCGCGATCCTGAAGGCGATGGAGAAGATGGAATCGAAGGCCAAGAAGATTGCGGCGCATGCGCTGGAAGCTTCCGAGGCCGACATCGTCATCGAGAACGGCGAGTTCAAGGTCACCGGCACCGACAAGGCGATTGCCCTGCCGATGGTCGCCCTTGCAGCCTATACCGCGCACAATCTGCCTGACGGGATGGAGCCGGGTCTGAAGGAAAGCGCCTTCTACGACCCCACCAACTTCACCTTCCCGGCCGGCACCTATATCTGCGAGCTCGAGGTCGATCCCGGCACCGGCAAGACCTCCTTCGTCAACTTCGTCGCGGCCGACGATTTCGGCCGGCTGATCAATCCGATGATCGTCGAGGGCCAGGTCCATGGCGGCCTTGTTCAAGGCATCGGACAGGCGCTGCTCGAGCATGCGATCTACGATGCCAACGGCCAGCCGGTCACGGCCTCGTTCATGGACTACGCCATGCCGCGCGCCGACGACGTGCCCTCCTTCAACCTCTCCCACACCACGACGCTGTGCCCGGGCAATCCCCTGGGCATCAAGGGCTGCGGTGAGGCCGGCGCGATCGGCGCCTCTGCAGCCGTGATCAACGCGATCACGGATGCGATCGGCAAGAACAACCTGGAAATGCCCGCAACCCCTGACCGGGTGTGGCGCACGATCCACGCGGCTTAAGAGGGAGGAACGAAGATGTACCAGACCACCTATCATCGCGCTTCCTCGGTCGACGAGGCCGCCAGCCTGTTCGCCAAGGGCAGCGAGTCGAAGTTCCTTGCCGGCGGCCAGACGCTGCTGCCGGTGATGAAGCAGCGCCTCGCAAGCCCCTCCGACGTGATCGACCTCGGCAAGATCAAGGAGCTGCAGGGCGTCGAATTGTCGGGCGACACGCTGACCATCAAGGCCGCCACGATCTATTACGACATCATGACCAATGCCGATGTGAAGAAGGCGATTCCCGCGATTGCCTATCTCACCTCGGTCCTCGGCGACCCCGCCGTGCGTTACCGCGGCACGATCGGCGGCTCGATCGCCAACAACGATCCGGCCGCGGATTTCCCGGCCGCTTTGTTGGCCCTTGGCGCCACCGTGAAGACCAACAAGCGGTCGATCTCGGCCGAGGACTTCTTCCAGGGCCTCTTCACCACGGCACTCGAAGACGGCGAGATCATCACCGCCGTGTCGTTCCCGGTGCCGGCAAAAGCCGGCTACGAGAAGATGCGGCATCCGGCCTCGCGCTTTGCGCTGACCGGCGTGTTCGTCGCGCAGACCAAATCGGGCGAGGTTCGGGTCGCCGCGACCGGCGCCTCGCAGAGCGGCGTGATGCGGGTGCCCGCGATTGAGGCGGCGCTGAAGGCGAACTGGTCGCCGTCGGCGATCGACGGCGTGACGATTTCGGCGAACGGATTGCTGGCCGACATCCACGGCACTGCCGAGTACCGCGCCAACCTCATCAAGGTAATGGCACAGCGCGCGGTGGCCGCGGCGCGCTGATAGCGCCTCGACACAAATTTTCCGCGGCGCGCACTTCGGTGCGCGCCGTTTTATTTTGGCCATGCGGCATCAAAAGCGCTTGCCTCGCTGGCATGAAGGCGAGAAAAGTTAATCAGCCGATTAACTCGCTCCAAAGAAGAATGTCAGCGGCGATTGCCGAACCATCGGCATCCGCCCGCGACCCGAGGAAACAACAACGTGCTCGACAAATCAGCGCCCACCTCGACCGTCCGCTCCTCCGGCCCGCTCTCGGGCTTCCGCATCGTCGAATTCGCCGGCATCGGCCCCGGCCCGTTCGCCTGCATGATGCTGGCCGACATGGGTGCCGACGTCGTCACGCTCGACCGGGTCGGCGCGAAGAAGAGCATGAAGTCGGTGGCGGGGCGCGGCCGCAAGGTGATCGAGCTCGACCTCAAGGACAAGGCCGCGATCGCAGAGGTGCTCGACCTGCTTGCCAGCGCCGATGCGCTGGTCGAGGGCTTTCGTCCCGGCGTGATGGAGCGGCTCGGGCTCGGCCCGGACGTCGTGCTCGCGCGCAACCCCAAGCTGGTCTATGGCCGCATGACCGGCTGGGGCCAGGAAGGCCCGCTCGCCAATGCGGCCGGCCACGACATCAATTACATCTCCATCACCGGTGCGCTCGCCGCCATCGGCACGAAGGAAGCACCGGTGCCGCCGCTCAATCTGGTCGGCGATTTCGGCGGCGGCGCGCTCTATCTCGTCGTCGGCGTGCTCGCAGCCCTGCTGGAGGCGCAGCGATCCGGCAAGGGCCAGGTCGTCGATGCCGCGATGTGCGACGGGGCGGCATCGCTGATGTCGTTCTTCTTCGACATGACCACGCTCGGCCGCTGGACCGAGGGCCGCGACCAGAACTTCCTCGACGGCGGCGCGCATTTCTACGGCGTCTATGAATGTGCCTGCGGGCACTTCGTCTCGATCGGCTCCCTCGAGCCGCAGTTCTACGCGCTGCTGCGCGAGCATGCGGGCCTGACCGATGCCGATTTCGACGCGCAGATGAACCCCAAGGCCTGGCCGGCGCTCAAGGAGAAGCTGAAGGCCGTGTTCAAGAGCAAGACGCGCGAGGACTGGTGCAAGATCATGGAAGGCACCGACATCTGCTTCGCGCCGGTGTTGACCATGTCGGAAGCAACCCAGCATCCGCACATGGTCGCCCGCAACGTGTTCGTCGAGCGTCATGGCGTCAAGCAGCCCGCGCCGGCGCCGCGGTTCTCGCGGACACCGTCGACGGTGCGTGAGCCGGAGGCAGCGGAGATCGCCGCGGTGACGAAGGCGTGGAAGAGATAGACTCTCCGCTGCCGCCTCAAACTCCGCCGTCGTCCCGAACAAGCGAGCGTAGCGAGTGCAGATCCGGGACCCATAACCACAGGAAGCGGTTTGGCGAAGACTCGGAGTTATCTGCTCGCGCCGCAACTACTCCCTGTAGCAACTAATCCCTGTGGGTATGGGTCCCCGCCTTCGCGGGGACGACACCGACATTGAGGGTGCACCCCGCGTCTAACGCAGGTGCCTACGCCGCATCCACCTTCAGCACTCCGCGCCGAATCTGATCCTCCTCGATCGATTCGAACAGGGCCTTGAAGTTGCCCTCGCCGAATCCGTCGTCGCCCTTGCGCTGGATGAACTCGAAGAAGATCGGGCCGATCGCGTTGGCCGAGAAGATCTGGAGCAGCACCTTGGTCTGGCCGCCCTCGACCACGCCTTCGCCGTCGATCAGGATGCCGTTCTTCCGGAGACGCGCGAGGTCCTCGCCATGCTTGGGCAGGCGCGCGTCGATCCGCTCGAAATAGGTCTCCGGCGGCGACGGCATGAAGGGCAGGCCGGCGACGCGCAGGCCTTCGATGGTGCGGTAGATGTCGCGGCAGCCGCAGGCGATGTGCTGGATGCCCTCGCCGCGATAGGTCTTCAGATATTCCTCGATCTGGCCGGAATCGCCGGCGTCCTCGTTGATCGGAATCCGGATCTTGCCATCTGGGCTGGTCAGTGCGCGCGAGAACAGGCCGGAGGCGCGGCCCTCGATGTCGAAGAAGCGGATCTGGCGGAAGTTGAACAGCTTTTCGTAGAAGCCGGCCCAGACGTCCATGCGGCCGCGATGGACGTTGTGGGTGAGATGGTCGAGATAGAACAGGCCGGCGCCGGCAGGCCGCGGATCGCGCGCGCCGAGCCATTCGAACTCGGCCTCATAGGCCGAGCCTTTGGCGCCGTAGCGGTCGACCAGATAGAGCAGGCTGCCGCCGATGCCCTTGATCGCGGGCACATCGAGCGTCTTCTGCGCGGATGACACATCGGCAGGCTCCGCACCGAGCGACATCGCGCGGTCATAGGCCGCCTTCGCATCGACCACGCGGAACGCCATCGAGGGGGCGCAGGGCCCGTGCGTGGCAACGAACTCGTAACCGTGAGTGCCGGGCTCCTCGTTGATGAGATAGTTGATGTCGCCCTGGCGATAGACCGTGATTTTCTTGGTCTTGTGGCGCGCGACGGGCGCATAACCCATCAGCTTGAACAGCGCATGCAGCTCTTGCGGATTGGGATGCGCATATTCGACGAATTCGAACCCGTCGGTGCCCATCGGATTGTCGGCGCTGACAGTGGCCGGCGGTGCATCGTGCGGAAACGGTCCCATAGGCGGCTCTCCCAAATTGCTACTGGGAGGAACTATCCTTCATGGGGCCTGCAATGAGCGTGCAATCGGGACGGTCTTTGGCTATCATATGCACGATCCGTGCATGATATGGGCAAACGACGCATGATTTCGGTTGACGCCTTCGACCTCAGGATCCTGGGCGCGCTCCAGGACGATGGCCGCCTCACCAACCAGGAACTCGCGGACCTCGCGGGACTTTCGGCCTCGCAATGCTCGCGGCGGCGGATGCGGCTGGAGGAGGAGAAGGTGATCGCGGGCTATCACGCCGATCTCTCCAGCGAGGCGCTCGGCTTCGGCGTGATCGCCTTCATCCAGGTGGGCCTTGCGACCCATTCGCCGGACAATTCCAAGCGGTTTCGCGCGCTGGTGAACCGGATCGACGAGATCCAGGAGGCCTATTCGCTCACCGGTGACGCCGACTACGTGCTCAAGGCAGTGCTGCGCGATCTCAAGGGCCTCTCCAACCTCGTCAACGACGTCTTGATGCCGCATCAGAGCGTGGCGCATGTGCGCTCCTCGATCGTGCTCGACAGGCTGAAGGAGAGCTCGCGATTGCCGCTGAGGGAGATCAAGGCCGGCTGAAATCGAGGGAACTACGTCATTCGCGCTCCCCGCGCGATCTGCGATGATCCCAGCCAATCCGGAGATTCAGCCATGGCCCTCCAGCTTCGACCGAACTGCGAATATTGCGACCGCGACCTGCCGCCGGATGCGACGAACGCGCGGATCTGCTCGTACGAATGCACGTTCTGTGCGGACTGCGTCGAGACGAAACTGTCCAACGTCTGCCCGAACTGCGGCGGCGGTTTTGCGCCGCGCCCGATCAGGCCGACGCAGGAATGGCGGCCGGGCGTCTGCACGAGCAAACAGGCGCCGTCGGACAAGCGGGTGCATCTGAAATACAGCGTCGAGGACGTCGCGGCGCATTGCGCGCGGATACGGGACGTGCCGCCGGAGAGCCGGTAGGTCTCTCCACGCCGTCGATGCGTAGGGTGGGTTAGCGCAGCGTAACCCACCACGTCTGCGACCGCGGACACTGAAGAGGTGGGTTACGCTGACGCTAACCCACCCTACAAGACAGGAGCGCGCGGCTACTCCGCCGCCAAAATCGTCCCTTCCACCTCACCGAACCCCACGCGATAGCCGCAGCCCTGGCACCAGCCGCGCATCACGAGGCTATCGCCATCCTCCAGGAATGAGCGCTTGGCGCCACCGGGGAGCTCGATCGGCTCGGTGCCGTTCCAGCTGATCTCGAGCAAGCTGCCGCGCTGGTTCTTCTCCGGACCGGAGATCGTGCCGCTGCCGAGGAGATCGCCGACATTCATGGCGCAGCCGGAGGAGGCATGGTGCATCAGCTGCTGCACCGACGACCAGTACATGTATTTGAAATTGGTGCGGCTGATGCCGGCCGGCGCGTTGGCGCCGGCGGCGCGCAAGGAGACGTCGAGCGCGACATCGTAGTTCTGCGGTTTGCCCTGCTTGAGATAATCCAGCGGCACCGGCTCCTGCTCCGGCCCCTTCTGGCGGAACGGCTCCAGCGCCTCGCGCGTCACCACCCACGGGCTGATCGAGGTCGCGAACGCTTTGGCGAGGAACGGGCCGAGCGGCACATATTCCCATTGCTGGATGTCGCGCGCGCTCCAATCGTTGAGCAGCACGAAGCCGAAGATCATCTCCTCGGCCTGGCTCTCCGTCAGCATGCCGCCCATCGGCGAGGGCTGGCCGATCACGACGCCCATCTCCAGCTCGAAATCGAGCCGCTTGCAGGGCCCGAAGCTCGGCAGCTCGACATTCGGCGGCTTCAGCTGCCCGCGCGGCCGTTTCACCTGGGTGCCGGAGACCACGACCGTGGAGGCGCGACCGTTATAGGCGATCGGCATGTGCAGCCAGTTCGGCTGCAGCGCATTGTCCTTGCCGCGGAACATCACGCCGACATTGGTGGCGTGCTCCTTGGACGAGTAAAAATCGGTGTAGCCGGAGACGGTGAAGGGCAGATGCAGCCTTGCATCGCGCACCGGCACCAGCGCGCGGCTGCGCAGCTCCCCATTGTCGCGCAGCTCCGGATGATCGGCCCGCAGGAGCTCGCTGATCCGCGCCCGCGTCCTGGTCCAGACCTTTGGTCCCAGCGCCATGAAAGGATTGAGCGAGGCGCCGGAGAACACGCCGAGCGGACCGACATCGAGCCGGGAATCCTGCTCGAGCTCCCAGAGATCGAGCACGTAATCGCCGATCGCGACGCCGACGCGCGGCGTCGGATTGGCCGCGGTCGAGAACACGCCGTAGGGCAGGTTCTGGATCGGGAAGTCGGAGGCGGGATCGACGTCGATGAAGGAGCGGAGGCTGGGGTCGTTGGGGTGGGGCATAGGTTTCTCGTGGCACAGCGGTGACGGTGTCACCCTCCCCTGGAGGGGGAGGGTCGGCTCATATTGAGCGCAGCGAAATATGGGACGGGGTGGGGTGATCTCTCAACACGGGCAGCGTTACTCGCGGAGAGACCGTCACCCCACCCCGCTACGCATTCCGCTTCGCTGCATGCGTAACGACCCTCCCCCTCCAGGGGAGGGTAAGAGAGACTACGGCTTGCTCGGATCGAACCGCTTCTCCAGCCCCTTCCAGCAATCCGCGTAATCGTCCTGCAGCGTGGACGCGTTCGCGGCGTGCGCGGTGACGCGCTGCGGGTAGCGGGTCTCGAACATGAAGGCCATGGTCCCCGTCAGCTTCACCGGCTTCAATTCGCCGTTGCTGGCATGCTCGAAAGCGTCGCGATCCGGGCCGTGCGGCAGCATGCAATTGTGCAGGCTCATGCCGCCGGGGACGAAGCCTTGCGGCTTGGCATCGTAGACGCCGTAGATCAGGCCCATGAACTCGCTCATGATGTTCATGTGATACCAGGGCGGACGGAAGGTGTTGTCGGCGACCATCCAGCGCTCGGGGAAGATCACGAAGTCGATATTCGCGGTGCCCGCGGTCTCCGACGGCGAGGTCAGAACCGTGAAGATCGAGGGATCGGGATGATCGAAGCCGATCGCACCAACCGGCGAGAAGGTACGCAAATCGTATTTGTAGGGCGCGTAATTGCCGTGCCAGGCGACGACGTCGATCGGCGAATGCGGCAGAGTGGTCTTGAACAGCGAGCCGCCCCATTTCACGAACAGCTCGGTCGACGTGTCCTTGTCCTCGTAATGCGCGACGGGGGTGAGGAAGTCGCGTGCATTGGCCAGGCAGTTGGCGCCGATCGGCCCGCGCTCCGGCAGCGTGAACGCGCCGCCGTAATTCTCGCAGAGATAGCCGCGCGCCGGCCCGTTCGGAATCTCGACGCGGAACTTGACGCCGCGCGGGATCACCACGATCTCGCCGGGCTCGGCGTCGATGCGGCCGAACTCGGTGACGAGTCGAAGATTGCCCTGCTGCAGCACGAACATCAGCTCGCCATCGGCATTGTAGAAATGCTGATCCACCATCGATTTGGTGATGAGGTAGACATGCGCGGCCATGCCGGCCTGCGTATTGACGTCACCCGCCGTCGTCATGGTCTGCACGCCCTGAACGAAGGTCACATCGTCCTCCGGGAGCGGCGTCGGGTCCCAGCGCATCTGCGCGATCGGCAGATCGTATTCGTGGCATGGCGCCGAACGCCACAGGCCGGCCTCGACTTTCTCGAAGCGGCCGGAATGCTTCACCGACGGACGGATGCGATAGAGCCACGAGCGCTCATTGGTGCCGCGCGGCGCGGTGAAGGGCGAGCCGGACAATTGCTCGGCATAGAGTCCGTAGGCGCAGCGCTGCGGCGAGTTGCGCCCGATCGGCAACGCGCCCGGCAGCGCCTCGGTCTCAAAGCTGTTGCCGAAGCCGGACATGTAGCCCGGGGTGACCTGTGCCGAGCTTCGGACGATCTGATCGGGCGAGGTGTTGATGTTCATCACTATCCTCCTCCTTGCAGGGCTGCCCACATGTCCTGGTCGCGCTTGTCGGTCCAGATCACGGGATCGTCGATCCCCGACGCCTCGTCAAAGGCGCGCGACACGTTGAACGGCAGGCAGTGCTCGTAGATGGCGAAGCTGTGGAATTTCGGATCCATCACCTCGCGGGTCGCGGCCATCGATTCCTTCAGCGTGCGCCCCTTCGCCACCGAGATTTCGGCCGCACCATAAAGCGAAGTGACGAAGTCGCGCGTCATTGCGATGGCCTCGCGCACCGTAGCCGTGCCGTTGAGCGCATCGCCGCGGCCCGGCGCGATCGCCTTGGGATTGAAGTTGCGGATCTCGTTCAGCGTCATCGGCCATTCGCGCAAATGCGCATCGCCGCAATAACAGGCCGAGTGATATTCGATGAGGTCGCCGGAGAACATCACTTCGGCATCAGGCACCCAGGCGACGATGTCGCCGGAGGTGTGGCCGGCCCCGAGCTGCATCAGCCGCACCTCGCGCTTGCCGAGATAGATCGACATCTCGCCTTCGAAGGTCAGCGTCGGCCAGGTCAGGCCGGGGATGCTTTGCGCATCCTGGAACAGCCGCGGGAAGCGGCCGTATTCGGAATCCCAATCCTGCTTGCCGCGCTCCTCGATCAGACGATAGGTCTCCTGCGAGGCGACGATGCCTTGCGCCTTGTAGGCGGAGGCGCCGAGCACGCGCACGGCGTGATAGTGCGACAGCACGACATATTTGATCGGCTTGTCGGTCACAGTGCGGACGCGCTCGATCACCTTGTTCGCCATCGCCGGCGTCGCCTGCGCGTCGAACACCAGGCAACCGTCGTCGCCGACGATCACGGCCGTATTCGGATCGCCCTCGGCGGTAAAGGCATAGAGATCGGTGCCGATCTCGGAGAAGGTGATCTTCTTTTCCGAGAGATCGCCGGTGGATGCGAAGTTCTTCGCCATCAATTCGTCCTTTGAGTCTTCTGGGTTATTGTTGTTGCTGTTGTTGCTGCTGACCGTCGATCATGCGGCGCTTGGCAAGCTCGATCGCCTCACGCAGCACATCGATCTCGCCGATATGGTTGGCGAGGATCAGCACCAGCGCCGCATCGAAATCGGCGCTCTGCTCCTCGGTGAGCCCGCGATGCGCCTCGACGATGGCGCGAAAGGCATCGTCTGGCCGCGCAAAGTTGGAGCTGGTGGACAACGGCATGCGAAACCTCAATTGAGACCTTGAGCCTGCGACAACGCAGCCGCGATCGCGGCGCGCGTCGGATGGCGGAAGCGCGCGGCGACATAGCCATCGGGCCTGAGCAGATAGGCAGCACCCGGCGCGGCGTCATAGCGCTTTGCGACGAGGCCCGAGGGATCGGCAAGTCCGCCCTCGCCACCGATGCGAACATCCTTGACCCCGTCGGGCACATCAATCGCCGCACCATTGCTGAACGAGAGCAGGGTGAAGTCCGTTCCCCCCTTGCGGAAGGCGTCCGTCAGATAGGCGTGCTCGGCAACCGGCGCATCGAGCATGGAGCAGCCGGGAGACGGTCCGCCGCCCCACACATCTGCATCCGGCGATGACAGCGGCGAGTCATAGCTGCACGGCACCGACAGCCGGCCGCCGTTGACCATGCGCTTGCCGAACTCGGTTTCCTTGGCCAGCGACAGCACCGCCTTGCGCAGCCGCGCTTCCTGATGCGAATTCGGCGCCATGAAATCGGTCGAGCGTGTCGACTCGCGGATGTTCTCGTCGGCCGCCATGCTGCGCTCGGCATGATAGCTTTCGAGCAGGCTTGCGGGCGAAGTGCCGCGCAGCACGCGGTCGAGCTTCCAGGACAGGTTTTCCGCGTCCTCGAGCCCGGAATTGGCACCGCGGGCGCCGAACGGCGAAACCTGATGCGCGGAATCGCCGGCGAAAATCACGCGGCCATGGATGAAGCGGTCCATCCGCCGGCACTGGAATTTGTAGAGCGAGATCCACTCGAACTCGAACTTGTCGTGGCCGAGCATGCGCGCGATCCGCGGCCGCACATTCTCCGGCTTCTTCTCGACCACGGGATCGGCGTAGCGATTGAGCTGGAGGTCGATGCGCCAGACATCGTCGGGCTGCCGGTGCAGCAGCGCGGAACGTCCCGCATGGAACGGCGGATCGAACCAGAACCAGCGCTCGGTCGGGAATTCCGCGGTCATCTTGACGTCGGCGATCAGAAACTGGTCCTCGAACACCTGTCCCGCGAACTCGGCGCCGACCATCTGCCGCAGCGAAGACCGCGCGCCGTCGCAGGCGATCACATATTGCGCGTGCAGGCGATAGGCGCCGTCGGGTGTCTCGATCGTCAGCGCCACGCCGTCGTTGCGCTGCTCCAGCGCCGTCACCTTGTTGCGCCAGCGCAGGTCGATCTCGGGCAGGTCGCTGATACGATCGACCAGATAGGCTTCGGCGTAATATTGCTGGAGATTGATGAAGGCGGGCCGCTTGTGGCCGTCCTCGGGCAGGAGGTTGAACTGGTAGAGCAGGGAGTCCCCGTGGAAGATCCGGCCGACGCTCCACACCACGCCCTTGGCGACCATACGGTCGCCGACGCCGAGCCGGTCCCAATATTCCAGCGACCGCTTCGAGAAGCAGATCGCGCGCGAACCTTCGCCAATGCGGTCGGCGTCATCCAGCAGGACGACGCGCTGACCGCGCTGGGCAAGATCGATCGCGAGCGACAGCCCGACCGGGCCGGCGCCGACAACCACGACCGGATGCTCGGCCGGGCCTTGGCCGGCGCGGTCCTGATCGGCATGGCGGCGATAGCCGAACTGGGCTTTGGCCTGATGTGTCTTGCCCTGAAGTGGCTTGGCCTGCGCCATACTCGAACCTCGGCTATGGTCAGGGGAGCACTGATCTGCTAGATAGTCTCACGTGCAACTATTTTGGACCGGAGCCGGCCGGCCGTCAACTGGAATTCGGAGCGCGCTCCTTGGCGAGGACATCCAGCGATATCGCACTGAAGGCACGGCAAGCCGATGAGGCCTCCGCGCGGCCAAAGGCACGGCTCGACCTGTTCAAGTTCGTGCCGTTCCGTCTCAACCGGCTCGCGGCCGAGGTCAGTTCCGCGCTCTCGGTCGAATATCAGGAACGGCATGGCCTCGACATTCCGGCCTGGCGCGTGATCGCCACGCTCGGGTTCCGCAACGATGCCTGTAGCGCGCAGTACATCGCGCAATGCACCCGCACGCACAAATCCACCATCAGCCGCGCGGTGACCACGCTGCTCAGCGAGGACATGATCGAGCGGGTCGAGAACGAAGCCGACCGCCGCGAATTCCGCCTGCAACTGACGAAGAAGGGCCGCGCGCTCTACGAAGAGCTGTTCCCGCAATTGCTGCGGCGGGAGGACGAGATCCTCGCCTGCCTCTCCGCGCAGGAGCGCAAGCAGCTCTCGGCGCTGCTCGGCAAGATCGAGGAGAGTCTCGATCTGATCCAGACCAGCAAGGAAGCGGACGCCAAGCAGGCGTATTAGCGACTCATAGAGGCGCAGACGTCGGCTTTTGGGAGTCCGGTTGAGAAAGCTTGGTAGGCCCGTGACGGCAGTGGCGTATATAGCGATGCTACTTGTGGCCTTTGCTGCAGCTCGCGCATACGCGGTTGACATGGGTTATCTGGCTCCCCCCGGAGTCGCTGCAAACGAGTTTCCCTCACCGCAGCGCCCTGTCGCACGAATCGTCAGCCCGCGCCGCTCCGCCGAAGAGCGCCGCGACGCCCTCAATGAGGCCGGTCAAATCGCACGCGTTCTTGAGCTGAAACCAGGTATGACAGTCGGCGACATTGGAGCAGGCAGTGGTACCACACGGTCAGGCTCTCGCACCTCGTCGGACCCGCCGGCTCTGTCGTTGCCCAGGACGTCACGCGGGATTACCTCGTCGAACTCGCGAGGCGAACAAAACTTCTGAAGTTAACGAACGTGCAATTCGCGCTCGGCGAACCCCACGACCCGCGTCTGCCCGCTTCCTCGCTGGACGCCGCAATCCTTGCGCATATGTATCACGAGATAGCCCAACCCTATGCCTTCCTCTACAATCTCGCGCCCGCCTTGAAGCAGGGTGCACGGGTGGGAATTGTCGATCTTGAGCTTCCGACGTCGAAGCACGGCACGCCAATTGAGCTCTTGCGCTGCGAATTAACTGCCGTCGGCTATCGCGAGGTCGCCACATCTAAGCTCGCAGGGGACGGAGGATACCTGGCGATATTCTCTCCGCCGGAGCTAGCGGCTCGAAAATCTCCCCGCGATATCGTTGCTTGTGTGGATCCTGCCGGCACTCGTTGAAACCATATCTGCCGCCCGTCTCGGAGACCGCACACGTCCGAGGAAAAGGTCAGACTGGAATCAAACCGGCGCTCTCGACCCGGCTCGGCAAGATCGAAGCGAGTCTCGACCTGATCCAGACCAGCAAAGAGGCCGACGCCAAGCAGGCGTATTTGCCGACGCTGTCATTCCGGGGCGCCGCAAAGCGGCGAACCCGGAATCCAGAGATTGTGGCGCGCGATTCCGGGTTCGCGCTTCGCGCGCCCCGGAATGACGGCTACGCCCTCACTTCGCAAACGACCGCGTCGGCGGCAGATGCAGCGCCCAGGCGTCGACCTTGTCGCTGGCGCGCGGATAGATTTCCGTCACGATTGGATCGTGACCGGGAATGAAGCGATCTGGATGTCCGGCGAGACGCTCGATCGTTTCCCAGCCGACCGCTATGTCGCCGACATTGTAGACGATCGGGAACGGGCTCTTGCGCTGCAGATTGGCGTAGTAATGCGCGGCATCGGACGCCAGCACCACGGGTCCGCGCGCGGTTTCGACCTTGACCACCTGCAAGCCGTCGGAATGGCCGCCGACACGGTGCACGGTGACGCCGGGCGCGACCTCGCCGTCGCCCGAATAGAAAGTGACGCGTTCGCCGTACACATGTCGCACCATCTGCGTGACGTGCTCGACCGAGAACGGATGTCGCAGCAGGCCGTTGCACATGCAGCGCCCCGTCGCATAGGCCATCTCGCGCTCCTGGAGATGGAAGCGCGCATTCTGGAAGCGATCGAGATTGCCGGCGTGGTCGTAATGCAGATGCGTCACGATGACGTCGCGAATGCTCGATGCCTTGACGCCAAAACGCTCCAGCGCATCGACCGGATTGAGTGTCAGCTTGCGCGCCCGTGCGCTCGCCTCCTCGGCATTGAAGCCGGTGTCGACCAGGATGTCGCGGCCGTGCCCTCGGATCAGCCAGACGAAATAGTCGAGGTCCTGCGCCGCGCTGTCATGCGGATCGGGCTGAAGGAAGTTCATGCTGGGGGTGCGCGGCGACATCGTCGCATAGCGCAGGGCGTAGATTTCGTAGGCGTTTCCCATGATTTCTTTGCTTTTTGCTTTGCTTTTCTGAGTGGACCTTCCGGGACGATCCTGCGCACCAAGCCATTGTCCGCTGCAAAGGTCAAACGCCTCGCGGCGCGACGGAGGCATGCCCTCAATGTGAGACCAATCACATTTTCGTCGCCATGGAGGCCCTAACGTGCCGCCGGTAAGATCGAGCCGGATCACGTCGAGCACAAACATGACAGCCTGCTTATTCCCCCTGCGGCGCACCCGGGCGTTGCGGTCAATCGTCGCGATAACGCCGAATCTCCAAGTGGTTGACGCCTCCCGTCCCCGGTTTGATAATGCAGGAAGCGTAAGTTAAGGTCGCCGCGGCGCAAGCTGGTAACGGCGCCTTTTTGGCTGGACCGCGCTGATTATGAAAATTCGCTTCTTTCTTCTTCTGCCCTTGCTCATCTCGCTCGTCCCGACGGCCCCATCGCTTGCGGCCGGTGACCGCTTTGCGCTGGTCATCGGCAACGCGAAGTACCCGGATGCGGATGCCCCGCTGAAGGAACCGATCAACGATGCCCGTGACGTCGCCGACGAGCTCAAGCGCGACGGCTTTTCGGTCGAGATCGCCGAGAATCTGACCGGCGACGGCATGCGCCGCGCCTTCGACAAGCTCTACGGCAAGATCAAGCCGGGATCGGTGGCGCTGGTATTCTTCAGCGGCTTCGGCATCCAGTCGGCGCGCCAGAGCTACATGCTGCCGATCGATGCGCAGATCTGGACCGAATCCGACGTGCGCCGCGACGGTTTCAGCCTCGAGACCGTCCTCGGCGAGCTCAACACCCGCGGCGCCGGCGTCAAGATCGCGCTGATCGACGCCTCCAGGCGCAATCCGTTCGAGCGCCGGTTCCGCAGTTTCTCGGCTGGCCTGACCCCGGTCATCGCGCCGAACGGAACGCTGGTGATGTATTCGGCGGCGCTGGCCTCGGTGGTCTCCGACGCCGGCGGCGAGCACAGCCTGTTCGTCCAGGAGCTCCTGAAGGAAATCCGGGTCCCCGACCTGATGGCCGAGGAGACACTGAACCGGACCAAGATGGGCGTCACCCGCGCTTCGCGCGGCGAGCAGGTGCCGTGGATATCCTCTTCATTGGCCGAAGATTTCTCGTTCAGCCCGGGAGCTGGCGGGTCGCGTCCGGCACCGGCGACGCCGCCCGCGCCTCCCGCGCCGCCGCCGGTCGTCGCCAACAACCCGCCGCCGTCACCGCCCGCGCCGCCGACACCGCCTCCGCCGTCGAAGCCGGCCGACACCGCTGCGGCGCCCGCGCCTGCTTCGCCACCAGCGCCAGCGCCTGCGCCTGCGCCGGCCCCCACGCCGAAGCCGCAGGTCGAGGCCGCCCTGCCCCCGCCGCCACCGCCGGTCAAACCGATTGATCCCGCTCCGGCACCGAGCACCGACAGCGGGCCGAGCGCTGCCGCGCTGGCCGACGATCCCACGATCAAGAGCCTGACCTCCAAGATCGCCGCCAATCCGGATGACGTGAACGCGCTGTACCGGCGCGGCCAGGTCTATGCCAGCAAGGGCGCCTACAACCTCGCCATCAAGGATTTCGACGACACGCTCCGGATCAACACCAAGGATGTCGAGGCGCTGAACAACCGCTGCTGGACCCGCACCGTGGTCGGCGACCTCCAGGGCGCGCTGAAGGATTGCAACGAGGCGTTGCGGCTGCGGCCCAACTTCGTCGATGCGCTGGACAGCCGCGGGCTCGTCAACCTCAAATCGGGCGCGGTCAAGAATGCCATCGCCGATTTCGATGCGGCCCTCAGGATCAACCCGCGCCTGACTTCCTCGCTCTACGGACGTGGCCTCGCCAAGCAGCGCAATGGCTCCGCCCAGGAAGGCGCGCTTGATATCGCCAATGCCAAGGCAATGGACCCGAACATCGTTCAGGAGTTCGCAAGCTACGGAGTGCGCTAGTATTTTTTTGAATTGAGGCAGGCGGCGCCTCGAACCCCTGGTGGCCCAGGGAAGACTAACGAACGGATGCCGCAGGCAGCCTTCCCCGGGGGGCTCATTGCAGGAATTTTGGCAGGAATTTTGGAACCGCGCGAGCTGGCTGCGCAGGAGGGACTGGTTATGAAATCGGCTGCAAAGGGACTTACCGCGATCCTGTCCATCATCACTCTTGGCATCACTCTTGGCGCCACGCTGTCGCTGCCGGCCTCGCCGGCCTTCGCTGGCGATGACGGCAACAGCAAGAACGTCACCGAGGACGACATCGTCCGCGCGCTGGCGCCGCCGGCCAAGAAGCCCCTGACCCGCGGCCTCTCGATCGCCCCGCAGGCCGATCCCGCGCCGAACGCGGCCGAGACCAAGCTGATCCAGTCGGTGCGCGGCCGCTCGACGCGTTCGCTGTCCTCGACCGAGCGCGAGGAAATCGCGTCGGTCGCCAAGGACAAGCCGAACATCGATCTCGAAATCACGTTCGACTACAACTCCGCCAATATCAGCGCCAAGTCGATGCCGTCCGTGCAGGCGCTCGGTCGCGCGCTGACCAGTCCCGACCTGAAGGGCTCCACCTTCGTGGTCGCCGGTCACACCGATGCCGCCGGCGGCGAAACCTACAACCAGGACCTGTCGGAACGCCGCGCGGATGCGATCAAGCGCTATCTCGTCGACAAATACAGCATCTCCGCCACCGACCTCGTCACCGTCGGCTACGGCAAGAGCAAGCTGAAGAATCCGAGCCAGCCGATGGCAGAGGCCAACCGCCGCGTGCAGGTCGTCAACATGGAAAACAAGACCACCGCATCGAAGTGAGCACGACGCAATCCTCTGAAGTGACAAGTCGTGATGTGGTGTAAAGTCTCGCCTCCAAAGCGCGTCCCGCGGCCTTGCGGGACGCCGCTTTGTTTCAGGGAAACGTTCTCGATGGGCCTCGCGCGGACGGCCGTGAGCCAGGCCAGGATGATCCGGCGATGAATCTCTCCGAATATCTCAAGCCTGCCGGAACGGTGGTGTTCGTCGTCGCGCTCGGCGTCGGCTATTACCTGTTCGAGCATCGGAAGCGCGCCGAGCCGAAGGAGACGCAGAGCGAGGCGCTCGTCATCGTGACGAAGTCGACCAATGCCTGCTTCTCCGACCTCGTGCGGGTGACCGGCTTCTTCGTGCCGCGCCGCGAGGCGGTGGTCATCGCCGACCAGGAAGGATCCAAGGTCACCGACCTCTTCGTCACCGAAGGCACCGTCGTTGCCGACAACCAGGAGCTGGCGCGCCTGACCGCGCCGCCACA
Organism: Bradyrhizobium genomosp. III; assembly: GCF_000261705.1. NCBI lineage: Bacteria > Pseudomonadati > Pseudomonadota > Alphaproteobacteria > Hyphomicrobiales > Nitrobacteraceae > Bradyrhizobium > Bradyrhizobium genomosp. III. The sequence goes on from NZ_AJQF01000439.1 coordinate 25,977, forward strand.
GATCCCGGGGCAGCCGCAGAGACCCGGTCCGCAAGGCCCGATCTCGCTGAAAGCACCTGCGCCGGGCCTCATCACCGAAGTCCGCACCATTGTCGGCGCGCCCGCTTCACCGCAGGCCGGCCCGATGTTCCGCATCGCCGTCAACAACGAGATCGAGCTCGATGCTCAGGTTCCGGCGGTGCACATGCCCAAGCTCAGTTCGGGCGCCACCGTGCGGATCAGCCGCGACGACGCGCCCGATTTGATCGGCCGGGTCCGGCTGGTTGCGCCCGAAATCGACCGCGCCACGCAGCTCGGCCGCGTCCGCATCAGCGTTACCAACAATCCGTCGCTGAAGGTCGGCGTATTCGCCCGCGCCTCGATCGACGCCAAGCGAAGCTGCGGCGTCTCGATCCCCAAGACCGCGATCGACCATCTCACCATTCAGGTCGTCAAGGGCAACACGATCGAGACGCGCAAGGTGCGGGTCGGGCTCTCGTCCGACAACGCGACGGAAATCCTGGAAGGCCTCGACGTCGGCGAAATCGTCGTGGCCGACGCCGGCTCTTCGCTCCATGACGGCGACCAGATCAAGACCATGTTCGCCGATGAACTCGATCGCACGCGGGTACGCTGATGGCTCTCAATATCTCGGCTTGGTCGATCCGGAATCCGCTGCCGTCGGTCGTCTTCTCGATCATCCTCTTGATTCTCGGCTGGGTGTCTTTCACCAAGCTCGCGGTGACGCGGCTGCCTTCGGCCGACATTCCCGTGATCTCGGTCGTGGTATCGCAGTTCGGCGCGGCGCCCGCCGAGCTCGAATCGCAGGTGACCAAGACGGTCGAAGACGCCGTCTCCGGCGTCGAGGGCGTGCGGCACATTACCTCACAGATCACCGACGGTGTGTCGGTCACCACCATCCAGTTCGCGCTTGAAACCAACACCGACCGCGCGCTCAACGACGTCAAGGACGCGGTGACGCGTGTCCGCTCGAACCTGCCGCAGAACGTCACCGAGCCGCTGATCCAGCGCGTCGACGTCATCGGCCTGCCGATCGTCACCTACGCCGCGATTTCGCCCGGCAAGACGCCCGAGCAGCTCTCCTATTTCGTCGACGACGTGGTCAAGCGCGCGCTGCAAGGCGTGCGCGGCGTCGCCCAGGTCGAGCGCATCGGCGGTGTCGAGCGCGAGATTCTTGTTTCGCTCGATCCCGACCGCCTGCAGGCGATGGGGCTGACCGCGGTCAATGTCAGCCAGAGCCTGCGCGGTACCAATGTCGACGTCGCCGGCGGCCGGGCCGAGATCGGCAAGAACGACCAGGCGATCCGCACGCTCGCCGGCGCAAAGACGCTGAGCGATCTTGCCGGCACCATGATCCCGCTGTTCGGCGGCGGCGAGGTCCGGCTCGACGATCTCGGCACCGTCACCGACACCATCGCAGACCGCCGCACCTTCGCCCGCTTCAACGGCGAGCCGATCGTCGCGCTCGGCATCAAGCGCTCCAAGGGCGCCAGCGACGTCAAGGTGGCCGAGGCCGTGCAGAAGCGCATCGACGTACTCAAGGCCGCCTATCCCGACGTCGACCTGAAGGTGATCGACACCTCGGTCGAATATACCAACGGCAATTACCACGCGGCGATCTCGACCCTGTTCGAAGGCGCCATCCTCGCCGTCGTCATCGTGCTCTTGTTCCTGCGCGACCTGCGCGCCACCATCATCGCCGCGATCTCGCTGCCGTTGTCGATCTTCCCGGCGTTCTGGGCGATGGACCTGCTCGGCTTCTCGCTGAACCTCGTCAGCTTCCTCGCCATCACGCTATCGACGGGTATTCTGGTCGACGACGCCATCGTCGAGATCGAAAACATCGTCAGGCACATGAACATGGGCAAGTCGCCCTATCGTGCCGCCCTCGAAGCCGCCGACGAGATCGGCCTCGCGGTGATCGCGATCTCGCTCACCATCATCGCGATCTTCGCACCGGCGAGCTTCATGTCGGGTATCGCCGGACAGTTCTTCAAGCAGTTCGGCATCACCGTCTCGGTGCAGGTGTTCTTCTCGCTGCTCGCGGCGCGCTTCGTCACGCCGGTGCTCGCCGCCTACTTCCTCAAGCCTGGCACTCACGAAGAACCGCCGCCCGGCCGCGTGCTGCGGTCCTATCACAGGATCGTGGCCTGGTCGGTAAAACACTATTTCATCACGGTGCTGGTCGGCTTCGGCGTCTTCGCCGCCTCGATCTGGAGCATTACGCTGTTGCCGCAGGGTTTCCTGCCGGCGCAGGACAGTTCGCGCTCGCTGCTTGCGCTCGAGCTGCCGCCGGGCACCCAGCTCGCCTATACCGAAAAGGTCACCGAGGACATCGTCGCGCGCCTGCGCAAGCGGCCCGAGGTGAAGAGCATCTTCGTCGACGGCGGGCGCGTTCCGCCGGGCACCCAGGAAGTCCGGCGCGCCGCGCTGATCATCAATTACACGCCCAAGGATGCCCGCGACATCACCCAGCGCGAGCTCGAATTCTCGATCAGCCAGGAATTGGAGAACATTCCCGACATCCGCTTCTGGTTCCTCGACGAGAACGGCCTGCGCGCTATCTCGCTGGTCGTGACCGGTGTCGACGCCAACATCGTCAACAATTTCGCGAGCGAGCTCGCGACGCAGATGAAGCGGATTCCCACCATCTCCAACGTGATCTCGGAAACCACGCTGGAGCGGCCGGAGCTGCGCGTCGAACCGCGCGCCGATCTCGCCGCGCGGCTCGGGGTCTCGACCGAAAGCCTGTCGCAGACCATCCGCGTCGCCACCATCGGCGATGTCGGACCCGCGCTCGCCAAGTTCGACGTCGGCGACCGCCTGGTGCCGATCCGCGTGCAGCTCGAGGATGCCGCGCGCGGCAATCTGAAGACGCTGGAGCAGTTGCGCGTCCCGCTCGGCGAGCACGGCGAGAAGGGCGGCGTGCCACTCTCGGTCATCGCCGACGTCAAGCTCGACCAGGGTCCGACCAGCATCAACCGCTACGATCGCGAGCGGCAGGCGACCGTCGCCGCCGACCTCGTCGGTTCGGCCGCGCTCGGCGACGCCACCAAGAAGATCTACGACCTGCCGGTGATGAAGAGCCGGCCGAAGGGCGTGAAGGTCTCTCCCTCCGGCGACGCCGAAAGCCTGAACGAACTGTCCGACGGCTTCGCCACCGCGATCACGGCGGGCCTGATGATGGTCTACGCCGTGCTGGTGCTGCTGTTCGGCACCTTCCTGCAGCCGATCACCATCCTGTTCTCGCTGCCGCTCTCGATCGGCGGCGCCATCGCGGCCCTGCTCATCACCGGCAAGCAGCTCACCACGCCGGTGTGGATCGGCATTCTGATGCTGATGGGCATCGTCACCAAGAACGCGATCATGCTGGTGGAGTTCGCGATCGAAGCCATTCACGCCGGCAAGCCGCGCGAAGAGGCGATGATCGACGCCGGCATGAAGCGCGCCCGGCCGATCGTGATGACCACGATCGCGATGGCCGCGGGCATGATGCCGAGCGCGCTCGCGGTCGGCGCCGGCGGCGAGTTCCGCTCGCCGATGGCGCTCGCGGTGATCGGCGGCCTGATCTTCTCGACCATCCTGTCGCTGGTGTTCGTGCCCGCGATGTTCATGGTGATGGACGATCTCGGCGCCCTGATCTGGCGCTTCGCCAAGCGGCTGATCGTGCACAGCGAGGATGCCGAGACGGACGGTCATCACGGAGCGGCACCAGCACCGAAAGACGTCGCCCACCGTGCTGCGGAGTAAAATTTAGGCGAGCGGCCGGAGGGGCGCGTCAACGCAGGGCGCCTTCAAGGCGCTATGTTACCCAATAACTTTCGCGCGGACACGCTCGATCCTGCTGTCTGCACCGGCAAGCCCTGCATTCGTGGGCTGCGTTCGGCTGATCCCTACTCGTTCCGCGCGATCGCGGTCAGCTTGGTCATGTTCCGCAGCAGGATGCGGCCGCGCTGGAGATCGAGGATCGCTTCCTTGCGCCAGGCCTGCAGCTGGCGGTTGACGCTTTCGCGGGCGGCACCGACGAAGACGCCGAGCTGCTCCTGCGAGATGTGCACCTCGGAACCGAAATCGGCGGCGAGCGCGCAGAGCCGCCGCGCCAGGCGCACCGGCAGCGGCTGCAGCATGGATTCCTCCATGCGCTCGCTCTGCCAGCGGATGCGCTGGCACAGCAGCGCGATGATCTTGATCGCGACCTTCGGCTCGCGTTCGAGGAAGCTGAGAAAATCTTCGCGCCGCAGCACGAACAATTCGCTGGCCTCGCCGGCGGTCGCATCCGCGGTCCGATTCTGGCCGTCCAGCACCGCGACCTCGCCGAACAGGTCGCCCGGGCCCATGAAATTGAGCGTCAGCCGGCTGCCGTCGGAGGCACCTGTCTCGATGCGGACCTGGCCGCGGCGCACGCCGAACAGCGCGTTGCCGGCATCGCCCTTCTGGAACAGCACCTCGCCGTTCCCCAGGTGCTGGGTGTGACAGAGATTGGACAGCCGCTGGAGCTCGTCTGCACCGAGATCCGCGAACATCGCGTTCATCTTCAAAATGACCGCAAATTCGGCCTGCTTGCTCATTTCAATGTCCTTGTGAAGTCCTGGTCAGTCATCTTGTCAGACGCTTGGCAAATCGCTTGAAACCATCACGATCAGGATCGCGTAAAACCGCGTCGGGGAAGTGTGTCATAAGTCACATAACTTTGCAGCACCCCCTGACTATTTTTACGCGCTTGGAGCCGCTTCCCGTCCCGGGATAAACTCGGCCGCGAAGGATGGATAGCCGGCGGGATTCGACGCCGATCGTCCGTCAGTGGAAAGTCGAGATGAGAGCAGTAAAATTCGCCGGCGCGGCATTGGCCGCCGTCATCGTCGTGATCGCACTCCTGCTGGTGGTCGGAATCCCCTCGGGCTTCCTGACGTCGACGATCGCCTCGCGCGTCGAGAGCGCGACCGGCTATCGTCTCTCGATCGACGGCACCACGAAGATCAGCCTGTGGCCGACGTTGAACGTCACCCTGAACGACCTCTCGCTTGCCGACCCCCGGGATCGCAGCGGCATCACGCGCGTGACGGTCGACAGCGTGCAGGCCGACATGTCGCTCTCCAGCGTGTGGTCGGGCCGCCCTGAGATCCGCGAGCTGATCGTCACCCATCCGGTGCTCTACCAGCCGCTGCTGCGTGAACGCCTGCCGAATGCGGGGGGGTCGTCGAAGCCGCTCGCGCTCGATGTCGGCGGGGCATCCATCGACCGCATCAAGGTCACCGACGGTGAGGTCGCATTCGCGCGCGTGCGCGACCGTGTCGAGGGCCGCATCAGTGCCATCAACGCGGAGGCGACCATCGGCCGCGACCGCAAGGTCAATGTCACCGGCACCGCGCGCGTCGGCGACCACCCGACCAAGTTCGACATCAAGGCGACCACGCCGGCGCCGCCGGCCGACCGGCCGACGATCCCGGTGGATTTCGCCATCGACATGCCCGACGTGTTGAAGTCTCAGCTCACCGGCCATGCCGAGATGCGAATGAACGGCGACGTCGTGATGATCAACGGCGTGAATGGCCGGCTCGGCGATGGCACATTCAACGGCTGGGCTTCGGTCGACATTGCGAGCAAGCCGCTGGTCAAGCTCGACCTCGACTTCCAGCGACTGGCGATTCCGCTGGCGAAATCGCCGGAGGGCGCAGCCGGGCAGCCTTGGAGCAATGCGCCGATCGACGTCTCCGGGCTCAATTATGTCGATGCGCAGGTGCGTATCTCGGCGAACGAAGCCGTGATCGGCGATGCCCGCATCGCGCCGCTGGCGCTCGATGCGAAGCTCGCCGGCGGCGTGCTGAAGGCCGGCACCGCCAATCTCGGCGCCTATGGCGGCCAGGTCTCCGGCGAGGTGATCCTCGATGCAACCACCGGCGCGCCGAGCTTTGCCATGCATTCCGATCTCGTCGGCGTGCGTGCGCTGCCGCTGCTTCAGGGCCTTGCCGAATTCGACCGCATCGACGGCAAGCTGCAGGCCAAGCTCGCTCTTCGCAGCGCGGGCACCAGCCAGCGCGCGCTGATGGCCAACATGCAGGGCACAGCCTTCGTCAATTTCCAGGACGGCGCCATCCGCGGCATCAATGTCGCGCAGATGATTCGCTCGCTGACATCGGGCACGCTGTCCGGCTGGCAGGACAACCAGAATGCCGGCCAGGAGCAGAGCACGGATTTGTCGCAGCTCTCGGCCTCGTTCCGCATCGACAAGGGCCAGGCGGTGACGACCGATCTCAACCTGATCGGGCCGCTGGTGCGCGTGACCGGTGCCGGCACCATCGCGCTCGACACCAAGATGATGGGCTTTCGCGTCGAGCCGAAGCTGGTGATGACGACCGAAGGCCAGGGCCGCGCCAATGAGCCCGTCGGCTTCGGCATTCCCGTGATGATCCAGGGCAGCTGGTCGCAGCCCAAGATCTACCCTGATATGGCCGGCATGCTGGACAATCCGGATGCCGCCTATGCCAAGCTGCGCGAGATGGGTAAGGGCCTGTTCGGCCCTGATGGCGCCGGGCTCGGCAACATTCTGGGGAGTTTGGGTCTCGGTGGCACCACTGCACCCGGCGGCAACGCGGCCGGCAACGCCAATCCGCAAGCCCAGCAGCCGGGGCAGAACAATCTGCTCGGCGGCCCCTTGGGCGAAGCCATCGGCAATTTGATTCAGCAGGGACTTTCCAGCGGCGCGGGAAGCAGCACTGGCGCCGCGCCAGGCAGTGGCCGCAGCCGCAGCCTGCCGGCAACGCCCTCTGCGCCCGCGCCACAGGCCTCGCCCGCGGCTCCGGCCCTGGAGGACCCGCCGGTCGCTCAGCAGGACAGTCAGCCAATGAACGACGTGCTGCGGCAACTCTTTAACCGGTGATTGGCGGGCTGGGCTCCACGGCAATCCCCTTACATCAGCTTCCCCGCCACCGGCTTCCTCCGAACGGATGAGGCTGCGGCAATTCACCGGCCTTCCGCCGGCCCCGGCGTCCACAGGGAGTAACCACGCCGGCCGGTCCCCGGCCCACGCGGCGGTCCTTTGGCCCAAATTGTGATAGAACGGCCGGGAAGGGCCTGCACGGCCCGTGAGCGCGCAGCGTCGATGGCGGCGCGAGAGGATCGGGATGGCAGGAGCGAACGACAAGACACGGTTTCTGCGCGAGGGCCTGTTCGCCAAATACGTCGTCTCCCTCGTCGGCCTCGTCGTGTTCGTCCTCGCCGTCAACGGCGCGATGGAGACCTGGATCTCCTACCGCGCCACCAAGACCCAGCTGACCGACGGGCTGGAGGACAAGGCGCAAGCCGCCGCCCGGCGGATCGAGCAGTCGATCTCGGAGCTCGATCGCCAGATCAGCTGGGTGACGCGGGCGAGCCAGGACACCCTCGAAAAGCGCCGCGCCGACTACGCGTCGCTGCTGCACCAGGTCTCGGTCGTCAACCAGCTGTTCCAGCTCAACGGCGAAGGCCGCGAGGTGCTGCGCGTCTCCCGCCAGTCGACCACGACCGGCAGCAACGCCGACCTCTCCCGCGACATGCGCTTCACCGACACCGTCGCCCGCGGCGTCAGCTATGCGCCGGCCTGGTTCGCCGACCGGACGCCGTTCATGTCGATCTCGGTGGCGCATTCCGGCTTCAATGCCGGCGTCACCGTGGCCGAGATCGATCTCAGCTTTCTCTCCGACTTCCTGTCCGACGCGCAAGTCGGCAAGGCGGCCTTTGCCTATGTCGTCGATCCCCGCGGCCGCGTGCTGGCGACGTCGTCGAAAGGGCCCGATGTCGGCAAGGATTTGTCGAAGCTGCCGCAGGTCGCGGCCGCGATCGCGCCCGGCCATGAGGCCGACAGCTCGGGCACCGACTTCAACGGCCATGCGGTGATGAGCGCCGCGAGCACGGTGCCGAAGCTCGGCTGGAGCGTGCTGTTCGAGCAGCCGACCACGCAGGCCCTGACGCCGATCCGCGACCAGCTGGTGCGCATCGCGCTCCTGATCGGCATGGGGCTGATGGTCGCGATCCTCGCCGGCACGCTGCTCGCCCGCCGCATGATCATTCCGATCACCGCGCTGCGCGACGGCGCCTACAGGCTCGGCGAGGGTGATTTCAGTCACCGCATCGAAGTGCGTACCGCGGACGAGCTGGAGGACCTCGCCGGTCAGTTCAACCGCATGGCCGGCCAGATCCAGGAGACCTATTCGGACCTGGAGACCAAGGTCGAGGAGCGCACGCGCGATCTGGCGCAGTCGATCAACGAGCTGAAGGTGCTCGAGGAGGTCGGCCGCGCCGTCGCCGCCTCGCTCGATCTCAACGCCGTGCTGCCGACGATCGCCGCGCGCGCGATCGAGATCACCCATGCCGATGCGGTGCTGATCTACGGCTTCGATGCGGAGACGCGCCGCTTCAACCTGATCGAGGCCAACGGCATCGACAAATCCCCCGACGGCGCGCATGTCACCATCGACGAAGGCGAGAACATCCTGAGCGATGCCGCCGAAAGCGGCGAGCCGATCGCGATTGCGGAACTTGGCGCGGCCGCCGAGCAGCCGCTGCGCGAGGTCGCGATCGCGGCCGGCTTCCACTCGGTGCTGGTGGTGCCGCTGGTCGACCAGCAGGGCACGCTCGGCTCGCTGGTGGTGCTGCGCCGCGCGAGCGGCGAGTTCGCCGCCAGCATCATCGGCCTGATGCGCACCTTCGCCAACCAGGCCGTGCTGGCGATGCGCAATGCGCGGCTGTTCACCGAGGTCGACCAAAAGAGCCACGCCCTGGAGACGGCGAACGAGACCGTGCGCGCCCAGGCGGACAAGCTGCGCGAGCAGACCGAGCAATTGAAGAACTGGAACAAGTCGCTCGAGGAGCGCGTCAAGACCCAGCTCGGCGAGATCGAGCGCATCCGCAAGCTGGAGCGTTTCCTGGCGCCGCAGGTGGCGCAGCTGATCGCCTCCTCCGACAGCCCGGAAGGGCTGCTCACCAGCCAGCGCCGCGAGGTGACCGTGGTGTTCTGCGATTTGCGCGGCTTCACCGCGTTCACGGAGGCGACCGAGCCGGAAGAGGCGATGAACGTGCTGCGCGAATATCACGCCGCGCTCGGCAAGCTGATCTTCAAGTACGAGGGCACGCTCGACAAATATGCCGGCGATGGCGTGATGATCCTGTTCAACGCGCCGATCCAGTTCGAGGACCACACCAAGCGCGCCGTGAAGATGGCGGTGGAGATGCGCGACACCATCGGCCCGCTGACCGAGCGCTGGCGCAACCGCGGGCACAGCCTCGGCTTCGGCATCGGCATCGCGGTCGGCTATGCCACGCTCGGCCAGGTCGGCTTCGAGCAGCGGCTGGAATATGCAGCGATCGGCAGCGTGACCAACCTCGCCTCTCGCCTGTGCGGCGAGGCCAAGCCCAACCAGATCGTGGTGAGCCGCCGCGTCTACGGCATCGTAGAGCCCTGGGTGGAAGCGCGCGCCCTCGATGATCTCCAGCTCAAGGGTTTCAATCATCCCGTGCTGGCGATGGAGATTTTGAACTGGCGCGAGGAAGTCGAGAACGTGATGGACGCCTCAGTGGCGCGGCGCCGCGGTTAGCTCTCTCGCTCGCCTCGCATGGTCTGGCATTGCCTGCTATCGCTTACAAACAGCATGTCGCGATCCCGCGGCACATGGCGCCCGGGTTTAGCTTGGTCTCGGCACCCTTCGAAGTGGAAGGGCGCAGGGAAGACCGGGCACCGGCTGGCACCCGAAAACCCCTGTGCATGAGTGCGTGATAGTCGCTCACAGGGGAGAAACAGGTGCGGCCGAATGCCCGGCCTTCCCTGCGCAGTGGTTGAAACGGCTTATGTCGCGCTCTCGCCGGTGAGTCGATTCTCTGTTGCCACCGTCGTCTTGCAGCTTTCAAGGGATGCGCAGGTCCGGTCGGACCAGCGCACCGCTGCAAGACTTGACGCCAGAAATTCGGGCGTCACGACCACACGATTTTGCCGTACGCAAGGCAGCACCGTCGTACACGCGCCCGCTGATCGCTCACGGGGACTACCCGCCCTGCGACCGCATCTGGCACCAACGCCGCCCGCGTCCACCGCCCCTCACCCCACGAACCCTGACGATCGCGATCCGTCCCTTACCGGGGGATGAGTTGGGAGGGAATCATAGGGTGTTTCGTTTTTCGAGTAAAGCGAATTTTGGATTATTCGAATGAGAGATGTGCTTCAGGCCTTCTTAAAACATCGAAAACAACCCCATGCACAGTAGACGGCGACTGACAGATCAATGGGTTGCGAGAGTCGGTCGGAGGCCACAATTCAACGCGGCGGTTTTCGCGCAGACCGCCACGCTGGACCTCGGTCTCGGCAGTGGTCGTGCTTCCACCGGTGGCGGCGATTTCGATTTCGTCGCCCTCCTTGAGAGCGAGCTGGTCGATCAGCTCCTGGGGGAAGAACCACAGCAAGATCGTCATCCCATTTGAAAACCTTCATCGCTGTCTCCGCGGGAGCAGACTATGGCCGGGGCGAGTGCTGCTTCTCTGCGTCGAGGCGCTCAATGTCTTCTCTGAGAAGGGTGTTCACGAGGTCGTTCAGCGAGGTGCCTTGGGTCTCGGCGAGGTCCGAGAGGTAGGCCAGAACCTCGGGTTCCAGGTGCACCGGCGGCACGAGGCGAGCGCCTTTGCGGAAGAACTTGCCGCGCGCGGCGGTCGAGAAATCGTATTCGTCCTTCATCGGATTACCGTTCAACCTTCATAAGACCTGATCTCGCGGCGACTCGGGTAGCGCGCCGAGATGATGCGGATCGCGGCCCGGTCCGCTGTCAGCTCGACATAGGTATGAACGACCAGAAGCAAATTACCAGCCGGGCTCCGGCCCATGGTAACCCATCGCTCCTCCCCTTTGCCAGACTCATTGTCGAGTAGCGACAGGGCCAGCGGATCGCTGAAAACGCCCATCGCCGCCTCGAAGGCGACCCCATGCTTGCGCCGATTGCTCTCCGCCTTGATCGGGTCCCAATCGAACTCGAACTGCATAGTCAGAGTGCCCCGAGAAGACACGGTGCTGGAGGGCGGCGAAGAGGACATCAATCGTTGCCTCCTCACAGAGCGTAGGAATAAGCCTTTCCGTAAGAACTTCCAAGCAGCCAGATCAGATAGGAGGGGTTAAAACCGCCTCAGCGTGCCCTCACCGCTCGTCCCGCCCATACCGCGTGATCTATCGGCGGAGATAGAAGTACCGAACAACTCATCTTCGCCAAACTTCTCCCTGTGGTTATGGGTCCCGGCGTTCGCCGGGACGACAGGGGAGAATGAGGCGACGGCGTTGCCAAAATTCCTCCCCCCCCCGAACCACATCCCTGCTCCCCGCGACTAACCCTCGCCTCAACGGCGAGGCGCTTCCAATGGAGACTACCAGTGGCGTTTGCCTTGCCTTCGCGTGCTTATGATCTGAAGATGCTGGACCGTCCCGCCGATCGCGCGCGCGACCAGGGTTGGGTCTATGGCCTGCCGCCGGGCATCGGCAGCGAGCAATGGCCGCTTGATCCCGTCACCGGCTATCCGCTGATGCACGGCTTCACGCTGCTGCTGCCGGAAGATTATCGCGTGCATGGCGAGGACATCGTCGCGGTGTCGTTCTTCGCCACTCCGGCTGATCACACTGACGGCGGCGCGACCGATGTCCCCGAGATCCGCGCGGCGGTGATGGCGCAGCCATCGCATCCGCGCCTGTCGCGCATGACCGACATCCTCGACTACGATTATGCCGCGCTGCTGCTGACCAGAAGCGAATACGAAGGCCCGTTCGCGACACCGCCCGCGCCGCTTGCGCTGGCGACGGCCGACCGGCCGCGCTGGCTCGATGTCGGCGGCGCCAGTGCCTTCTTTGAGACGGCCCCGCCCTTTGCGCAGAAGATGTTCGCCGGCCCTCCGCGCCCCGATCTGGCCGAGAACCTCGCGATCGCGTTGACGCCGCGCGCTGATGATCCCAACGCCGGCAAGGCCCCGCAGGACCCGCACATCCCGCGCAACCCGCCGACCGGCTATCAGTCCTATTATTACTTTGAGGGCGGCGTCCCGACCGCCGACAATTACCGCCTGCACGACTGGGCCAAGGACCACGCCCACAACCATCTCGGCGGCACCATGCGGCCGTGCCAGGCGGTGCCGGAGATGAGTCCGTTCTATATCGAGTTCGAGGAATATCTCGGCGGCTACAATTTCGGCACCGGCAACGCGCAGCTCGACTTCAGGGACATGAAATTCGACTGGGCGTGCGGCTGATCGAAGCGGCTTCGGCGGCGTAGGCGGGACAGGCCCCACCGATGGAGATTCCCGAGCTTCCAACGCCAGCCCAAGCTTGCCTGCCAGAAAAATCGATTTTCGATTTTCTATTGACCCCGGGATGCCGCCTTGCAATCATCGCCCGATGGGTCCGCTTCAATTCGATATGTCCGGAAACTCCGGGGATGGTCCGCGCAGCCTGACGTCGGCGCTGCATGAGCGGTTGCGCGCCGATATCCTGGCGGCGCGACTGCTGCCGGCCCAGAAGCTGCACATCGCCGGCCTCGCCAAGCAGTTTTCGGTGAGCCTTGCCGCCGTCCGCGAGGCACTGTCGCGCCTCGTCGCCGACGGCCTGGTGCAGGCCTCGGACCAGCGCGGCTTCCGCGTCAGCCCGGTGTCGCTCGCCGATCTCGCCGACGTGACGCAGACCCGGATCGACATCGAGGGGCTTGCGCTGCGCCGGTCGATCGAGCGGGGCGACGATGCCTGGCTCGAATCGGTGAAGTCGACCTGGTCGGCTCTGAAAGCCGTCCCCTATCACTACCCCGATGATCCCACGGTGCATTACGAGGAATGGGTGATCCGTCACCGCATTTTCCACCGTGCGCTGGTCAACGCCTGCGGCTCGCCATGGCTGCTCGGCTTCCGCGACGTGTTGCACGAGCAAAGCGAGCGATATCGGCGTCTGTCGATCCGTCGCGAGCCCGGCGTCAAGCCGCGCGACGTCGAGGCTGAGCACGAGGCGATCGTCGCGGCCGTGATGAAGCGCGACGCCGATGCGGCGGTTCGCGCTCTGTCAAAGCATTTCGGTATCACCAAGGAATTCGTCGAGCTCGCCGCCTCGCGCATTGCGGAGGTGAGCCGCACGACCTGACGATCCGGACGAATCCGGCACACAAACAAGAAAAGACAGACCGGGAGGAAACAATGAAGATCAATCGCCGTCATGCGCTCCTATCGCTCGTTGCCGCCGCCATCCTGGCCGGCCCCGCGAACGCCGCCGACACCATCCGCGTCGGCCTGCCCACCAAGACATATTGGCCAACGACGATCGCCGAGACGGCGGTGCGGCAAAAGCTGTTCGAGAAGGAAGGCATCCAGGCCGAGCTGACCATCTACCGCAGCGGTGCCGAGACCTTCGAGGGCATGGCCGCAGGCGCGGCCGACATCATCCTCGATCCGCCGTCGCTGGTCTCCGCCGGGCGCAAGAAGGGCGTGATGTCGCGCATCGTCGCCAACGCCGCGATGGGCAATTTCGGCTGGCAGCTGATGGTGCCGACCAAATCCACGCTCGACGTCAAGGACCTCAACGGCAAGAAGGTGGCGATCACCGCGGCCGGCTCGGGCTCGGACCTGCTCGCGCTGTGGACCATTCAGGACAAGAAGATCGACTTCACGCGCGTGCCCGTCGGCGGTGGCGGCCTGGTGCCGAACCTGCTCGCCGGCAATGTCGAGGCCGCCGTGGTCTATTCGCCGCTGAGCTTCCAGATCTCGAAATCCGGCGAAGCCAAGACCATTCTCGACTATTCGACCGCTGTGCCGCCGAACCTCGCCGCGGGCTGGATCGTGCTCGACAAGTTTGCCGATGCAAAACCCCAGATGGTGCAGAAGGCGGTGAACGCCCTCTACGGCGCGGTCGCATTCATGCGGGCCAATCGCGACGTCACCGTCAAGCTGATCGCCGAGCTCTACGAAATGCCGCCGGAGATCGCCGGCCTCGAATACGACAACACCATCATGAAGCTGGAGACCAGCGGCGACATGGGCGCGGCCAACGTCAGCGCCGCCGTGCAGCTGTCGCTCGATCTCGCCAAGCTCGGCGGGCTCAAGGACATCGTGCCCGCCGAGGACGTGATCTCGACCAAGTTCAAGCCCGTCCCGACCAAGCCGTAACGATGCAGGGCACGCTCGCCATCAACCTCGCGCGGATCGCGATCATCGTCGCGGTCCTGGCGCTGTGGGAAATGCTGTCGCGCACCGGCATCGTCAATCCGCGGCTGCTGCCGTCGGCCTCCGACACATTCGTGACGCTCGGCGAACTGCTGCAGCGCGCCGCGGTGCAGAAGGATTTGATGGTCACCGCGACCGAGGTGCTGACGGCGTTCGCGCTGGCCGTGCCGTTCGGCGCGCTGATCGGCTTCCTGGTCGCGGAGAACCGCTACTTCGCCGATGTCGCCAAGCCGCTGCTGTTCTTCGCCTTCAGCATCCCGAAGTCGATCTTCCTGCCGATGTTCATCCTGGTGTTCGGCGTCGGCTTTGCCCAGAAGGTCGGCTTCGGCTTCTTCTCCACGATCTTCATCGTGATCATGTCGACCACCACCGCGGTGGAGTCGGTCAAGGTCGAGCATCTGACGGTGGCACGCTCCTATGGCGCCACGCGGATGCAGACCGCGTTCCGGGTCTATCTGCCGAGCATGCTGCCGGTGCTGCTGGAGGCCTTGCGGATCTCCATGATCTTCAACCTCACCGGCGTCATCCTCGCCGAGATGTACGCCTCGCGCGACGGCATCGGCCACCAGATCGCGACCTGGGGCGAGAATTTCCAGATGAAGCAGCTCCTCGCCGGCGTCGTGATGGTCGCCGCGATCGCCATGACCTTCAACGAACTTGTCAGATGGGTGGAAACGCGATGCAGCCATTGGCGAACGTGACCCAATTGAAGCCCGCCCCGCGCGCCGGCGCGATCGAGGTGAAGAATGTCGGCCAGGTGTTCAAGACCCGGTCGCAGGACGTCGTCGCGCTGGAGGACGTCTCCCTCGAGGTCAAGCCCGGCCGCTTCGTGGTGCTGGTCGGACCCAGTGGCTGCGGCAAGTCCACCCTCCTGATGATGATGGCGGGCCTGCGCCAGCAGACCGCGGGCACGATCACCATCAGCGGCGCGCCGATCCTGCAGCCCGACCCCGACAGGGTCGGCGTGGTGTTCCAGGAAGCGAGCCTGTTTCCCTGGCTGACGGCCGAGGACAATGTCGAGTTTCCGCTGGCGCTGCGCGGCGTGCCCAAGGCCGAGCGCCGCGCCAAGGCGCAGGATGCGCTCAAGCTGGTCGGGCTCGAAGGTTTCGGCAGGCGCCATCCGCACGAGCTCTCGGGCGGCATGAAGCAGCGCGTCTCGATCGCGCGCGGGCTGGTGCAGGATCCGCCCGTGCTGCTGATGGACGAGCCGTTCGCAGCGCTCGACGAGCAGACGCGCATGACCATGGGCGACGAGCTGCTGCGCATCTGGGCGGCGACCGGCAAGACGGTCGTCTTCGTCACCCACAGCCTCACCGAAGCCGTCTATCTCGCCGATGAGGTGATCGTGATGTCGGCGCGGCCCGGCCGCATCGTCGACCATCTTCAGGTCCAGCTGCCGCGGCCTCGCACCTACGAGATGCTGAGCGGCGATGCGTTCGGGAGCCTGCGCGACCGCATCTGGCGGCATATCCGCAAATCGGCGTGAGGCGACGATGAGCGCCAGGATCAGTGCCAGAATAAGCGCGAGGACGTTGCGATATCTGATCGTGATCGGCCTGATCGCCTTGTGGGAGCTGCTGCCGCGCACCGGGCTCATTGCCGAGCTGTTCCTGCCCTCGCTATCGTCCACCTTGATGGCCGGATGGACCGACGCCGGCGAATATGGTCATGCGCTGGCAGTCACGCTCTACGAGGTCGTGGTCTCCATGGCGTTCGCCTGCGGCGGCGGCATCCTGCTCGGCGCCGTCGTCGGCAGCCTGCCGCGCCCGCGCGTGTTGATCATGCCGATGGTGTCGAGCCTCTACGCGGTGCCGCTGGTGATCCTCTATCCCGTTTTCACCGTGTGGCTCGGCATCGGCTCGGAATCCAAGATCGCGTTCGCCTCGATCTACGGCTTTCTGCCGACGATGCTCGCGACCGCTGCCGGCATACAGACCATCGATCCGCAGCTCCTGCTCGCGGCCCGCAGCATGGGCGCGACGCTGAGCCAGCGGCTGGTCCGCGTCGTCATCCCCGCGGCGATCCCGACCGTCCTGTCCGGCCTGCGTGTCGGCGGCGCGCTGGTGATCGTTGGCGTCGTCGTCTCGGAGATGCTGATCTCCTCGGCCGGCATCGGCTATTTGATCTCGCGCTACCGCACCATCCTCGACAGCCCGCACGTGTTCGCGGGCGTGCTGCTCGTGCTGTTCCTCGCGATCGGCTTCAACGCCGTGATCCGGTGGATCGAGCGCAAGGCGGCGATCTGGCAGACCGGCACCCGCGCCGGCCAGGCCAACGACGACATCGCGACAGGCGCGATGCAGCCGGCGACCTGAGGTAGCTGCGTGTACGATCTGACCCTGACATTCGACAACGGCCCCGATCCCGAGGTGACGCCGCGCGTGCTCGACATTCTGGCCGGGCGCGGGATCAAGACCACCTTCTTCGTCATTGGCGAGAAGCTTGCCGACCCCGAGCGGCGCGGCCTTGCGGAGCGCGCGCACCGCGAGGGGCACTGGATCGGCAACCACACCTTCACGCACAGCATCCCGCTTGGCGAGCAATCCGGGCGCGACACCGCGGAGAACGAGATCGGCCGCACGCAGGACGCGATTGGCGATCTCGCCCATCCGCAGCGCTGGTTCCGGCCGTTCGGTGGCGGCGGCAATCTGGACACGCGGCTGCTCAAGCCATCCGTCGTCGACTACCTCACCCGCAAGAAGCACAGCTGCGTGCTCTGGAATTCGATTCCGCGCGACTGGGACGACCCCGACGGCTGGACCGAGCGCGCGCTCGACCAATGCAGCCGGCAGCCCTGGACGCTGATGGTGCTGCACGATCTTCCGACCGGCCCGATGGCGCATCTGGAACGCTTTCTCGACCGCGCCGGTGCGGCCGGCGCCCGCTTCCGCCAGGACTTCCCGCCGGCCTGCGTTCCGATCCGGGGCGGCGAGATCGCGCTTCCGATCAACGACTATGTTTCCTCCATCGAAGAGAGTGTTTGACCCATGAAAGTCGCAAGCTTCACCATCGCCGGCAGTGCGAGCTATGGCATCGTCACCGACAAGGGTGTCATCGATGCCGGCAAGCGCCTGAAGGCCTATCCGACGCTGAAGGCGCTGCTTGCAAAGGGCTCGCTCGACGAGTTGAAGAAGCTCATCGCCGAGAAGCCCGACTACGCATTGCAGGACGTCGCGCTGCTGCCGACGGTCCCCGATCCCGACAAGATCTTCTGCATCGGCGTCAACTACGCCACGCATCTCGCCGAGAGCGGCCACCCGACGCCGGCGCATCCGATGATCTTCACCCGCTTCGCCAACAGCCAGGTCGGCCACGGCCAGCCGATGATCCGGCCGCTGGAATCCGAGCGGTTCGACTATGAGGGCGAAATGGCCGTCATCATCGGCAAGGCCGGCCGCCGCATCGCGCGTGAAGCTGCGCTCAGCCATGTCGCCGGCTATGCCTGCTACAATGACGGCAGCGTCCGCGACTGGCAGCGCCACACCTCGCAATTCGCGCCGGGCAAGAATTTTGCCGGGACCGGCGGCTTCGGGCCGTGGATGGTCACGACCGACGAGCTGACCGATGTCACCGCGCAGACACTGATCACCCGGCTCAACGGCGTCGAGGTGCAGAAGGCGCCGATCTCCGATCTCGTCTTCGACGTGCCGGCCCTGATCGCCTATTGCTCGACCTTCACTGAGCTCGTGCCCGGCGACGTGATCGTGACAGGCACGACCGGCGGCGTCGGCGCCTATCGCACGCCGCCGCTGTGGATGAAGGGCGGTGACGTCGTCGAGATCGAGATCTCCGGCATCGGCATCCTCAGTAATCCCGTCAAGGACGAGGGTTCAGTCGCGGCAACGCGCGCGGCCTGACCAGACGCGCTCACAACAGCGCTCGACAACAATAAGAAGGAGAACCCCATGCCCATGCCAACGCACATCCTGCCGACCACCGTGGTCGGCTCCTATCCGCAGCCGGAATGGCTGGTGAACCGCGCCATGCTGTCGAAGGTGGTGCCGCGCACCCGCCTGCACGACATGTGGCGGCTGCCGGCGGAGCATCTGGAGGAAGCCCAGGACGATGCCACCATCGTCGCGATCCGCGACATGGAGCGCGCCGGCATCGACATCGTGACCGACGGCGAGATTCGTCGCGAGAGCTATTCCAATCGTTTCGCCACCGCGCTCGACGGCATCGACGGCGACAACCCCGCGATGATCGTGGCGCGCACCGGCAACACGAAGACGCCGGTGCCGCGCGTCGTCGGCCCCATCATGCGCAAGGGCCCGGTCGAGCTGCATGACATGCAGTTCCTGCGAGAGAACACCGAGCGTGCGGCGAAGATCACCCTTCCCGGCCCGTTCACGATGAGCCAGCAGGCCAAGAACGAGTTCTACAAGGACGAGGAAGAGCTGGCGATGGCGCTCGCCGAAGCCGTCAATGCCGAGGCGCTCGATCTGCAGAAGGCCGGCGCCGACGTGATCCAGCTCGACGAACCCTGGGTGCGCAACAATCCGGAGCTCGCCAAGCGCTATGCCGTCAAGGCGATCAACCGCGCGCTGCAGGGCATCACGGTGCCGACCGTGGTGCATCTCTGCTTCGGCTATGCGGCCGTCGTGCCCGGCTCGAACAAGCCGGCCGGCTATTCCTTCCTGGCCGAGCTCGACGACACCATCGCCGACCAGATCTCGATCGAGGCGGCGCAGCCGAAGCTCGACCTCGGCGTGCTCAAGGATTTGTCGTCGAAGAAGATCATGCTCGGCGTGCTCGACCTCGCGGACCCCGCGATCGAGAGCGTCGATACCGTCGCCGATCGCATCCGCAACGGGCTCAAGCACGTGTCGCCCGACCGTCTGATCCCCGCGCCCGATTGCGGCATGAAATACATGCCGCGCGCGACCGCATTCGGGAAGCTGAAGGCCATGTGCGATGCGGCCGCGAAGGTCAGGCGGGAGATTAGCTAACCGATTTCACGGGGAGACGTCTCGCCGTCGGCCTCACGCCCCCCGCTTCGGCCCGATCGCCTCGAAGCCGGCCTTCTGCTCGTCGGTCAGATCCGCCTCGAAATCGTCGAGCGCATCGGTGACGCCGTTCACCGCTTGCAGCATCGCTTGCAGCCGCGCTTTCACGGCGGTGAGGCGGGCCTGCGGTGTCTCGGGCGTCTGTGACGGGCAGGCACTGAGCGTTTCCATGGTGCGCAGCGTGGTGTCCTGGAGCACCTCGAAGCGGGCGCGGGCGGTGTCGTCGAGACGGAGCGTCGAGGCGACATCATCTGCCGGCCATTGCTGCTGCACGAGCTGCTCATACTGACGCTGCAGCTTTTCGTCATAGCGGGGGTCGCTGTTCGGGTCGCAGGCGCTCGAGGCCTGCGCATCCTTGCTCGTATCCTTGCTCGTATCCTTGCGCTGCATGGACGCGAGCGCGGCACGACGGTCCTTGGAGAGCGCCTCGAGCTTGGCCTTCTGGCCGTCATCGAGAAGACCTGTGAACTTCGCCAGCGGCGCCTCGATGGCGTCGGTTGCCTTGATCATGGCCTCGATGCGCGCCTGCATCAGCCCCAGCCGTTCCAACGCGCTGGCGGGGGGG
>NZ_AJQF01000440.1:0-19513 GCF_000261705.1 Bradyrhizobium genomosp. III
CTGCGCCGGGCAGGCGGCACGGATGGTGTCGCGCGCATTGGTCCAGGCGGATGCGAGCTCGTCGAGCGCCACGCGCTGCAATTCGTTCGGCTGCAGGGCGCTAGCGATGCGGTCGACCGGCAGACCGCCGGTGTCGCTGGCCTCGCACAGGGTCTCCGCAGTCGGGACCCGTCGCCCGCGCCGGCCTTGCGGTGCGGTGTAGGCCGCGAGCTCGGTCGCCGCATAGGGCGCGAAGAGCGCGGCATAGATGTCGCCATAGCCGTAAAGCGAGAGGCTGGTCGCATCGCCGAAGATGACGGCATTGGTGAGGTCGTCATGCGCGAACGGCCAGAACACCGGGCCGACCCAGCCGTAGCTGCCGTCGGGATGGCGCCACCAACCCTGCGGTCGGCGACCGCCCTGCCAGCCCGACAAGGCCGCTTGCGCCGTGAGTGCCGCACGCAGGACGTAAGGATTGGAATTCTGGCCGCGCTCGGCGCCGCGCGGATCTTGACGTGGATCTTGCGACCTCAACGCGGCGGAGCGGTATCGGCCGCCCCGCACCGCCATGCGGGAATGGCGCAAGCGCGACATGCCGATCACATGGCCAACGGCGAAGCGTGCGACGCCAAGCGGACCGCCGCGCAATCCGAACTGCGCTTCGGCCTTACCGGGCAGCAGCACTGCCGCCATCATGATGGTCGCGCCAGCCAGCGCCAGTCCCATGCGTCCTGACACGACCGCTGACCTGACCAATTCGGCCTCCTCCCGGCTGCCCGCGCGCGCACTGCGGCGCATCGAGATGACGCGCGAGGGAACCAAATGTTCCCCGGGGGATACAGGGCAAAGCGTCGCGGGCGGCGGCTGACTTCATTCCGCTCGCGGGAGAAGGAGGAGAAAGACCGCGCCCTCACTCCGCCTTTTGCGGCATCACAAACGTCTGGCCGGGATAGATCAGATTGGGATTGTGGATCTTGTCGCGGTTGGCCTTGAAGATCACGGCGTAGCGGGCGCCGTCGCCATAGGCGAGCCGGCTGAGCGCCCACAGGCTGTCGCCTCGGGAAATCACCCGGCTGCCGGTCTCCGCCGGCGCAGCGCTGAGGCCATCCGCCGGCGAGGCCGATGCAACGGTCGTCGCCGCCGGCGCCCGCGCCATGACGCGAGGTTTCGGCGCGCCGACCAGCTTCGGCCGGGCCGCGAGCCTGTCGGATGCCGCGGCCAGATGCGGCGAGCCCGACTGCAGGGCGGCGACGACATCCGATTTGTCGTCCGGCTTCTCGGCCTGCTTCACGTCTTGCCTGGCGACCGGTGCCGGACGCGCGGGCGGCGGCGCCGCCTCGGCGATGGTCACCGGCATGGTCCGGCTGGACTGCGTGACCGTGCCATCCGGCGCCCTGGCGCGGAGCGTCAATTCATAGGAGCCGGCGGGAAGCTGCGGCGGGGTCATGACGAACTGACCCGAAGCGTCCGCGACCACCGTATCCAGCGGCTTGCCGTCGCGTAGCAGCTCGACCTTGGCACCCGGCGTGGCCTGGCCCGCAATCACCGCCGCCTCGCCGTGATCGTCGACGCGGGCGACGTCGAAACGGGGGCCGGTGTCGGCGACCGCCGGCGGCGGCTTGACCGGTGCAAGATCGGGCAGCGCCGTGACCTGCTTCTGAATCTCGCCCAGCGCGGCCACCTTCGGCTCGGGGGCCGGCGACGGCAACGCCGCGGGCGCAGGCGGCGCGATGGCGGCAAGCTTTGGTTGGTCCGGTTTGGGCTGTTCCAGTTTCGGCTCGGGCTTGAGGTCGACCTTGGCCTCGACCTTTGGTTCGACCTTGGACTCGGGCTTGGCGGCGACGGCGGTCTTGGTCCCGTCCGGCAGCAGGCGGCGCAGCTCGGTCGGGCCGATCACCAGCACCGTGCCGACCAGTGCGAGCAGGCAAAGAGCAATGAAGGCCTTGGATGCGGTCATCATCGGAAAAGAACCTTGGGTGGCAAATCAGCCGAGGGCGGCAGGGTGCGCCGAATTGGCTGCGGCAGCAAGACGGTCGATGGGATGAGACCTCCGTCCCGGCACTCAGGGATGAACCGGCGCCACCCCGCCGGCGTCAAATCACGCGAGGCCGCATCGCGGCATTTTTTGAGGAATTTTCCCGTGACCGCATTTTGCCGTTCCGCCCCAAATCTCACCCTTGGGGTGGCGCTTGCCCTGACGCTTGCCGCTTCCCCCGCGCTTTCAGCCTCCGGCCCGCCGCCGGGGTTTGTCCTCACCGACAATGCCGAGCTGGCCTTCACCTCGCCCGACGGCGCCACCAAGCTCGAGCAGTACATGAAGGACAGTGAAGACCTTTTCGGCGTCAAATGGCAGGTCTGGGCGCGGCGCGGGGATCAGATGACGGAGCTGAAGCCCGAGCAGGGCTATGGCGCCGGCTTCCGCTTCACCAGCGACTCGCAATGGCTGGTGCGCATGCAGAAGACTGGCTCGGGCTCGCAGGACCTCTTTCTCTACCATGTCGAGAACGGGAAGTTCGTAAGCGCAACGAAGCAATCACTCAGCGATCTCGCCTGGGCCTATTTCCACAGCCGTCCCGACACCAAGAAGATGAAGCTCGACTACCACATCTCGGCCAATCTGATGAAAGGCACGGAGGATGGGTATCGCTGGCTCGGCGTCGACTGGCCCAACAACCGCTACCTGCTGATCTCGCTGTCGGGCGAAATGGACAAGCATCCGAAGAACGTCGCCGTGAAGGGACTCGCCGACTGGAAATGCCGCTATGACCTCAAGACCGGCAAGTTCGATGTCCCCGCGATGTTCGCCAAGGGCAATGCGGAAGCGCTTGAGTGGGAGATCAGGCGGTGAGTACACCGCAATCGCCGCGATCGCTGGAACCAACCCTCTGATTTCGTTCCGATTCATAGTTTCCTAACCCTCGCTGGTAACGGGGTCTTGTCGGTTTTGCTGCACCTTGCATCCCACGGGAGGGCTGGATGGGCACATCGATCCGATGGACCGCGCGCATGCGCGCGCTGCTCCGTCGCTGGCGGGGAGCGCCACTGACATGGCTGATCGTCGGCGGCTTCGTGCTGATGGCCGCGACCGCAATCGGCACCGCGCTCACCGTCGACCGCTTCCGGCAGAATGCAATCGAGAGCGGCCGCGACAGCCTTGAAAATTCCGTGCGCCTGCTGGCCCGGCATTTCGACCGCGAGTTCGAGGATTTCGCGGTGCTGCAGAAGAGCATCATCACCGAGCTCGAGAGCCGCGGCATCGAATCCGCCGACATCTTCCGCAGCGAGATGGGCACGCTGGCCATGCACGAGGTGCTGCGTGCGAAAGCCAGCGGCTGGACCGACGTCGCCGGCGCCAATCTGTTCGATTCCAGGGGCATGCTGATCAACTCGTCGCGGCGCTGGCCGGTCCCCGACGTCTCGGTCGCGGACCGCGGCTACTTCAACCGCCTCAAGAACGATCCGACTGCGCAGGAAGACGTGGAGGTGGTGAACGGCCGGCTCGGCAGCGGACCGGCGATCGTGTTCGCGCGGCGCGTGTCCGGCCCGCATGGCGAATTCCTCGGGCTGGTCTCGCGCGCGATCGCGCCCGAGCAGTTCGAATCCTTCTTCGCCTCGACCGGGCTCGGCGAGGAATCCTCGATCGCGATGCACCACCAGAACGGCCAATTGCTGGCGCGCGTTCCGCGTGTCGATGCGATGATCGGGCAGAACTTTCGCAAGGGCACGCCGGAGCAGGTGGCGGTGTTCGACCGCACCTTTGTCACCACGCAGCTCGCCAGCCCGATCGACGGCAAGGACCGCATCGTCGCCTCGCGCCTGCTCGCCGGCGAGCCGCTGGTCGTGGTCGCGACCAAGTCGCTGGATGCGACGCTTGCGACCTGGCGCACGCAGACGAAATTCTTCGTCACCGTCGCCGTGCTGTCGATCGGCCTGCTGGTGCTGACGCTGTTCCTGATCTTCCGCCAGGTGACGAACCGGCTCTCGCTCGAAAAGCAGCGGCTCGACACCGCGATGAACACGATGACGCAAGGGCTCCTGATGTTCGACCAGGACGAGCGGCTGATCGTCTGCAACCGGCGCTACATCGAGATGTACGGCCTGTCCGCCGACGTGGTGAAGCCCGGCACCACTTTCCGCGACGTGATCCGGCACCGCCATGACACCGGCTCGTTCCATGGCGACGTCGGGGCCTATTGCGACGACATTCTGAGCCATGTCGGGCGCACCCAGAGCGCCATCGTGGAGACCGCGGACGGCCGCCTGATCGAGATCAAGAACCAGCCCGGCGCTGCCGGCGGCTGGCTCGCGACCCACGACGATGTCACCGCGCGCATCCGCGCCGACGAGCGCATCGCCCATATGGCGCATTACGACGCGCTGACCGACCTGCC
The DNA here is from genome assembly GCF_000261705.1 of Bradyrhizobium genomosp. III. Classification (NCBI taxonomy): domain Bacteria; kingdom Pseudomonadati; phylum Pseudomonadota; class Alphaproteobacteria; order Hyphomicrobiales; family Nitrobacteraceae; genus Bradyrhizobium; species Bradyrhizobium genomosp. III. Next base: position 4,371 of record NZ_AJQF01000440.1, read on the forward strand.
CAACCGCGTGCTGCTGCGCGGCCATCTGGAGCGGCGCGTGGCGGAGCTTACCCAAGGCAAGCCGTTCGCCATCCTCTATATCGACGTCGACGAGTTCAAGGGCGTCAACGATTCGCTGGGACACGAGGTCGGCGACGAATTGCTGCGGCAGGTGGCGATGCGCCTGCGCGCCTGCGTCAGCGGCAACGACCTCGTCGCGCGGCTCGGCGGCGACGAGTTTGCCATCGTCAAGGCCGGCACGAGCGATCCGGCCGAGCTGACGGCGCTCGCCGAGCAGATCCTGACGACGCTGCGCACGCCGGTGGACTGCAAGGGCCAGGAGGTCCCGACCGATGCCAGCATCGGCATCGCGATCGCGCCCGACCATGGCGACAATCTCGACGATTTGCTCAAGCGCGCCGATCTCGCCATGTATGCGGCGAAGTCAGAGGGACGCCGCACCTTCCGCATCTTCGCGCCCGAATACGACGCCAAGGCGCGGCTGCGCCGTCAGCTCGAGCTCGATCTGCGCCAGGCCCTCGCCCGCGGCGAGTTCGAGGTGCACTACCAGCCGCTGGTCGATCTCGCGGCCAATGTCGTGACCGGCTGCGAAGCGCTGCTGCGCTGGCGCCATCCCGAGCGCGGCATGGTCTCGCCGGCGGATTTCATTCCCGTGGCGGAAGATACCGGACTGATCGGCGAGATCGGCGAATGGGTACTGAAGCAGGCCTGCCGTGAGGCCGCCTCCTGGCCCGGCCAGATTCACATCGCCGTCAACGTCTCACCGGTGCAGTTCCGCTCGCGGACGCTGGCGTTGAAGGTCGCTGCCGCGCTCGCGGAGTCCGGACTTGCACCGGGCCGGCTCGAGCTCGAGATCACCGAGACCGTGCTGATCCGCGACGACGAGGAGGCGCTGACGATCCTGCAGCAGCTGCGCGAGCTCGGCGTGCGCATCGCGCTGGACGATTTCGGTACCGGCTATTCCTCGCTGAGCTATCTGCACCGCTTCCCGTTCGACAAGATCAAGATCGACCGCAGCTTCATCAACGACATCGGTCAGTCCGAAGATTCCTCCCCGATCGTGCAGGCCGTGGTGCACATGGCCGCGGCCCGCCACATGGCGACGACCGCCGAAGGCGTCGAGACCGAAGCCCAGCGCGAGGTGCTGCGCCGGCTGGGATGCAGCCAGATGCAGGGCTGGCTGTTCAGCCCGGCCGTGCCGGCTGCGAAGCTGAAGCAGCTGCTGGCGTCGCAGGCGGTTGCGGCTTAGCGGCGCGACGCTGAAAGGAAAACGCTGCGGAGTTTATGTATCTCACAAGTGCGGCCTAACCCGCCGGACAAACTTGGACTGAGAAAGACTTCTACCACATCAATCTCGTCGACTCTGCAATGGGTCACACTCGGCTGTCAGCCACAGCCGGCGATGAGGTCCGCCGTCCATCGGCCAGCCGACGTTGATCCGCCCTACTCGCGCGAGCCATGACGCGCGTACTGCTTCGGGACGGCTCCCTTATCCACGGATCGCGGCATTGGCCTTTTCAGCCGCGGCGATCATTGCATCCTTTGCCGATCTGACTCCGGACACGACTTCATTAACGCCAATCATGAAGACATCCTGGATGGGTCTCGATTGCGGGTGGAAAAGGATTGCCTTGGCGCGATCGACATCGGCCTTTTGCAAGTTGCTCAGTGCTGCCTCGGCTGCTTGCCGGCCGAATGCGTTATTGAAAGCCTCGCTCGACCAGGCCGACAGCCGTGTCGTTGCCAGTCCCGCAGCTGCGGTCCGCAACGAGGTCGGCTTGCTCGTTGCCCATAGCAGGAACAGGAAAGCGGCCTGCTTGTTCTTTGATTTGGAATTGATGCACGCCTGCCAGTGCGACATGAAGGGGACGGGTTCGCGGCCGGGGAGATGCGGAAAGGCTGCAAACCCCGCCTGCTTGGCGACATGGCTCTTCGCTGGATTGGAGATGTCGGTCGCAAAGTTGCTGCTATCGATCGCCATTGCTGTCCTGCCCTGCAGGAAATCGTCCAGCACCTGGTACCATTCATAGCTGCCGACCCCGATAGGCCCGGCCTCGCGGAGCAGCCGTCCGTACATGTCGACGGCCGCGATCGCCTCAGGGCTCGCGAAAGCGGCCCTGTTGTCCTTGATCATGGCGCCACCGTAAGAGAACACGAAAGCCATGGCCGCTGGGGTGGAATTGCCGCCCGCCTGGGCTCGCATCGCGATTCCCGATATCGCATCGGTCTTGACTGCCCTGGCGGTCGCGAGCAGTTCGTCGAAAGTCTGGGGAGCCGGCAAGTCCTTGGCTGCCAACATTTCGCTGTTGAGGAACAGGGTCATCGCCTCGGACGTGATCGTGAAGCCGTATCTCTCGCCGTCCGGCCACAGCGAGAAAGTCCGGGCGGTCTTGAGAAGATCGCGCTCGTCATACCAAACAAGATCGGTCAGCGACTTCTTGGAATAATAAGCGTTCAGCGGCTCGAGCCACCCTCCGGAGATGCCCTGGCCGTACGTGGCGAACATGCAAACGTCAGGTGTACTGCTGCCGCGTGCGAGCCTGATCGGTATCGCGCTCAGGTATGTGGTTTCCGGTGCAAAGTCGGTCACGACGTTGATGCCGGTGAGCTTGGTGAAATCCGGCAACAGCGGCGTGATCGCACTGGACCAGGGATGGATCGCACCTGCGAGCGTGATCGCCTGCCCCGCAAACTGCTTCCAGTCGATTGCGGCGCTGGCATAGGCCTGGTCATCCACGGCCAAGCTCGTGCGCGGTAACATGGTGAAGGCCGGCAAGACTGCTCCCGCAGCGCCCAATCCCTTGGCGAAGCTGCGCCGGCTGACGGGCGCGCGACCGCTTGATGAGTTTCCATCCATGATGGTGCTCCCCCAGCTATGGCATTCACAGGATGCGAAGCTGAGCCATATCCGTCAGTTCGCGCCATTGCGAAGCCGGGATGCGTGGCCGGGAATGTTGGGTTCCCGGGTCCCGCGCCAACGCGCATGTGCTATCGTTGCGTGCATGCGCTGCCCGCCATTCTATCACGCGACCGCCGGGCGGTCACCGAAGACACGAAGCCGATGCCAGCTTTTGCTCGGAGCCACTTTTCGCGATGGTTTGCACGACCGCTGATCCCTGTGATTGCAGCGCTTCTGACGTTGTCCGCGGTGACCGGATTGCTCGGTCTCCAAAGCTGGCGTGACGGCGAGGCGATCAATCTCTCGCTCGAGCACAGCGGCCAGGTCATTGACACCCTTGATCGGCTTCGGACGATCATCGTCGACCTGGAGACTGAAAGGAGCGGGTATCTGCTCACCCTCGACCCGGCTTATCTCAAGGCTTACGGCGTCTCGGACGAAAGCGTACGACGGGAGACTGAGGCGCTCCAGACTCTGGTCGCAAACGATCCGTTACAGAGTTTTCGCGCCGGACATCTGGCTCTGATCATTTCAGAAAAGCTGCGTGAGATCGACGACCTCGTCAAAACGGCGGCCCGCGTATCCGGGCAGGCGGCCCAGGCAATGATCCGCGGCATGGACGATATCCGATTGCAAATCGACCTGTTGCAGGACGTTGAGCGTTTTCAGCTCGTAGGTTGGGAGAAGCGCGCCGGGGACCTCGAACGACGCAGGACGCGGCTTGGCCTCGCAGCCGGCGTCATCGGCGCCGTCCTGGTGGGGACCGCGATGGCGCTCGCGCGGATCGAGGCGAAGCGGCGGAGAAAGGCAACCGAGGAGAACGTGCAGCTCCACAGCGATCTCCTGGAGCGCGACAGGAAGATTCGACGCCTCGTCGACTCCAACATCATAGGGGTCATGATCTGGAACCTCGAAGGTTGCATACTTGAGGCCAACGACGCGTTTCTGCGTATCGTGGGTTACGACCGCGAGGATCTCGCCGCGAGACGCCTGCACCGTACGATGCTGACGCCGCCGGAATGGCGCGACCTCGACGCACGTAACATTGCGGAGCTGGAGCTGATCGGGACCCTCGCGCCATTCGAGAAGGAGTATTTGCGTAAAGACGGAAGCCGTGTGTCCGTGCTAATCGGCGGGGCGATGTTCGAAGAGGGTACAAATCAAGGCGTTGGCTTCATCCTTGATTTGACCGAGCGCAAGCGGGCGGAAGAGGCGTTGCGCCAGAGTGAGGAGCGCTTTCGCACCCTCGTGCAATTCTCCTTCGACGTGTACTGGGAGACCGACGCGCAGCATCGCTTTACCCGCCAGGAATTCGCGGAGAGCCTCGTCGACGCGCCGGCGGCGGAGTCGGAGATCGGTAAGACGCGCTGGGAAGTGCCTTACCTTGAGCCTGACGCAGAGGCCTGGCGCAAGCACCGGGAAACGCTCGATGCCCATCTGTCGTTCCGTGATTTTGAGCTCGCTAGGCCGGCCCGCGACGGCAGCAAGCGCTATGTGTCCGTCTCGGGGCTGCCGGTGTTCGATAAGACGGGGTGCTTCATCGGCTACCGCGGCGTCGGGCGGCACATCACCGAACGCAAGCGGGCCGAAGAGGCCTTGCGCTCTGCGCAGGCGGAGCTCGCGCACGCCAATCGCGTCACCATGATGGGGCAGCTCGCGGCCTCGATCGCCCATGAAGTCAGCCAGCCGATCACCGCGATGGTCACCAACGCCGAGGCCGGATTGTCCTGGCTGGCTGCCCAGCCGCCGAATCTGGAGCAGGTCCGGCAGATGTTCGATTGTATCGTCAACGACGGTCTGCGAGCCGGCGATGTAATCGGGCGGATCCGGGCCCTGGTGAAGAAGGCGCCTCAACAGAGGGTAGCGTTGGAGATCAACCCGGTGGTACTTGAGGTCATCGCCCTGACCCGTCTCGAAGCGGCCAAGAATGGCGTACTGGTGCGGACGCGACTTGCGGAGGACTTTCCACCGATTCAAGCGGATCGGGTCCAGGTTCAACAGGTGATCCTCAACCTGATCATCAATGCAGTCGAGGCGATGGGAGGAATGGGCGATGGGGTGCGGGAGCTGCTGATCAGCACCGGCAGAACTGCCTCGAACGGCGTATTCGTCAGCGTGCGGGATTCTGGTCCGGGACTGGACCCGAGGACGATGGACCGCCTCTTCGACCCCTTCTTCACCACAAAATCCAAGGGGATGGGCATGGGTCTGGCCATCTGCCATTCGATCATCGAGGCGCACGGTGGACGGATGTGGGCCGGCGCAAATGAACCTAGGGGCGCCATCTTTCAGTTCACGCTGCCTGTAGAACCAGACGAAACTGTTCCCTCCGGACACGTCGACCCGATGTCGGCGGTATGAGATTGCAGGACCGCGGAGCGAACGACTGTTCTCGGCGGCAGAAGCCCGGCTGTGATCGCCAGCAGCTCAGAACGTCTGCTTCGGGGTCACTTACCGACATCCTGGGAGCAGGGGGCCTCGCCGCGCAGGCTCGCGACGACGGCCGATACGCGAACTCGCCGCTCAAGGGCTGGTTCGCATCATCCGCTGCTTCATGCCGGGCAGCATGATTTGAGCCGCGACGAACTCCACAAGGACAGGATGTTCACACCGACCGTCTGGCGGCCTGCACTTCGACAAACTCGGAATCGGGGTGGCTGACGATGGTGGCAACCATGATGCCGCTGATGATCAGCGACCAGGCGGTGTTCCAATAAATCCAAAACACGAGCCAGCCTCCGTTTTCAATCTCTCAGCCTGCGGGAACGGGTAACGGCAGAGCGATGCCGCGGTTCCCAACACGAGGCGCGGCAGGACCGCGCGGCAAGACGCTATTTTGATTTGGTCGGCGGCGACGCCTGATCGGTTTGGCCGGTGTGGCGCTTTGCCACGACGTCCTCATCATGTTCGCCTTGGTGCGGGCGCGGCGGCGACTTGGGCTGGCCGGCCTGACCGCCATGCTTGCCGCCCATGTCGGGCTTACCTTCGAGATCGTTTTCACGGGGCATGCCGGTTCAATGCGCTCGCGCGGCATTGGTTCGCCTTGCGCCGGCCGTTTTCGCCTGTGAACGAGTTCATAGGATTGCCGCGGTTTGCAGTGCACGATTCCGGTGCCCGCGGCTTCATGACAGCGACGGATTCGACCAGATGCGGAAACGACTCATCGCCTGGACCATCCTGACGTCCGCTCTGGTGGCGGTCGCCGTCTGGACTGTGCTCGGACCACCCGCTCATCCGTCCAGCCCGCATCTGCCCTCCCGGACCGCGGCGATGCGGTAGCCGCTCTCCGGCGACCGATACAATTTCGGCATCGATCGATCCCAACTGGAATTTGGTGCGGCGGCGCGCCACCCGCTATCCTCGCCGGCAAAACGACAAGGCCGCGACCGGCCCTCAGGAGGAGCCCATGTTGAGATCGACCCGACGCATCGCATCCAAAACGCGACGCGCTGCGATCGCCACCACCCTGTTCGCAGCCCTCACTCTCATTTCTGGAGTCCACGCCGGCATGGCCGAGACCTTCGCCTATGTCGGCAACGCCGACAGCAACGACATCAGCGTGTTCAAGATGACCGAGAGCGGCGAGATGACGCCCGTGCAGACGGCCGCCTTCAAGGGCGTCGACAAGCCCGGCTCCTCGACGCCGCTCGCGATCACGCCCGACCACCGCGTGCTGATTGCCGGTGTCCGCTCGCAGCCATTCCAGGCGGTCAGCTTTGCGATCGATCCCAAGACGGGCCAGCTCAGTCCTATCGGCAACGGACCGCTCGCGGACAGCATGGCGAACATCGCCGTCGACCGCAGCGGAAAATTCCTGTTCAGCGCCTCCTATGGCGGCAACAAGGTCGCGCTGAATCCGCTTTCCGCCAACGGCGTCGCCGGCGAGCCGAAGCAGGTGATCCCGACCGGGCTGAACGCGCACGCCTTCCTGCCCTCGCCCGACAACCGCTTCGTGTTCGCAACCAATCTCGGCTCCGATCAGGTGCTGGGCTTCGCGTTCGATGCCACGACCGGCACGCTGACGCCGAACGATCCGCCCGCCCATAAGGTGCCGGAGAAATCCGGGCCGCGGCACTTCGTATTCCACCCCAATGGCAAGTTCGTCTATCTCATCCACGAGCTGAACGGCGACGTCGCCGCATTCACCTACGAGGCCAGGAGCGGCGCCTGGGACGAGATCCAGCGCACCACGGCGCTGCCGGAAGGCTTTTCGGGAAAACCCTGGGCCGCCGACATCCACATCACTCCGGACGGCCGCTTCCTCTACGCCTCCGAGCGCACCACCAACACGCTCACCGCCTACAAGGTCGACGCCGCCAGCGGCAAGCTGACCACGATCGGCAGCGTGCCGACCGAGAAGCAGCCGCGCGGCTTCCACATCGATCCCACGGGGCGCTACCTCGCCGCGGTCGGCGAGCTCTCCGACAGCATGACGGTCTATGCGATCGACCAGGGCAGCGGCGCGCTGGCCAGGCTGAAATCCTACCCCACCGGCAAGAAGCCGAACTGGGTGGAGTTCCTGAACCTGCCGTGAGGGGCGCCGCCGCCGACCTACGTAATCATCCGTAATTTCGGAAGGCGCGCCTTGTCGTCATATCATCGGTCATGGACCGTCAGATCGTCTTCAAATGCCCGCAGACCGGCATGAACGTGCAGCATCGGCTCGGCGACGAGCCCGCCGACCGCACGCATGTGTCGGTGTCCTGTCCGGCCTGCACGCGCCTGCATTTGATCGACCGGGCCAACGGCAAGCTGCTGGGTGAGCGCCGCGGCTGACGGGCCGTTTAGGCCCGCGCCGCGACCTGTGCCGTGACCTGCGCCGTGACGTCCTCGACATGGTGCAGCAGATAGACCAGATGGCCCGTCGTGTCGTGGATCGGCGAGTTGATCGGCTGCCAATGACGCTCGACGAAGGTGCCGCCGGGATCGCGGATGTCGTAACGCTGGATCGCCATGGCATGGGCCCGCCCGGTTTCGCCGACGATCCTCAAGCTGCTGTAGAGATTGCTGACGCCATCGGCGAGCGGATCGTCGGGATTATCAGGGAACATCTCGAACAGCGAGCGGCCGACGATTTCGGCCCGGCTGGTCAAAGTCGCGGCTGCATAGGCATCGTTGACGTCGACGATCACGAGGCCCGGCCCCGGGTCCAGCAGCATATAGGGATGCGGGGAGGCATCGAATTCGGGCTGGAATTGCTGCCGGATCGTGTCGGTGTCGCCGTGCTGCCGCCGGCGCTGTTCGAACGGCGTCGTATCGGCCCCTGATGCCGCCGAGTTCAGCAGCGCCAACTGGCGCTTGGCCGATGCCAGCAGCGCGCGCACGGTGTTCTGGACCGTCGGGTCGGCCGTTTCATTGAGCAGCCGCTCGAAATGAACGATATTCTGCTCGCAAACGAACCGTTGCATACCGCCTCGACCATGAGCTGTGCGGCCGCCCTGCCGCGTCATCCTGATTCTAGTTCCTTACAGGCGCCCCCGGCAGATGAGAAGACCGTGATCGGCGGCACTTTGGGAGTAGTGCCGACCGCGGCGCGCCCGCCCGGGAAAAGCGAACCTGTTGCCCAATCCAGCGACTAATCAAAGACTTGCTGCGACGGCCCGCGGCGGCGTGGCCACCCTTTTTGGGACAACGCTGCCGTAGTCCGCAGCCCTGCCATCTGCTATCGATTGGAGGCATAGCCCCCGTGGAATTTCCGATGCGTCATTTGCCCCGTGCCGTCGTTCGAAGCCTGTGCCCCGCAGCCGTCGCCGGCATGCTCATCCTCGGTCCCGATCCGGCCGCAGCCGCCGATGACGACGCGCCCAGGGGGCCGGCGGTCACGGTGCTGAAGGTCGCAAAATCCTGCTTCTCCGACATCGTCGAGGCCACCGGCACGATCATCGCGCGGGAGGAAACCTCGGTGCGGCCCGAACGTCCGGGCCTCAAGGTCACGGACGTGCTGGCCGAAGCCGGCGACACCACCACCGCCGGCCAGGTGCTGGCGCGGCTGGCGCTCCCCGAGGGCGGCACGCTGCAGGTCACCGCACCGGTGGCGGGCGTGATCGCGACGTCGACCGCGCAGATCGGCAACTTCGCCTCGGCCAAGGGCGAGGCCTTGTTCACGATCGTGGCGCGCAGCGAATACGATCTCGTCGGTCTGGTGGCAACCACCGACATGCGCAAGCTCGCGGTCAATCAGCCGGCGACCGTGCGGATCGCGGGCGCCGGCGACATCGACGGCAAGGTGCGCCGCATCGGTCCGACCGTGGAGCCGAACATCCAGCAGGGCATGGTCTATATCGGCATCTCCTCGCAGAAGCGGCTGCTGCTGAAGGCGAGCGGACGCGCGCTGATCAAGACCGGGCAGAGCTGCAACGTCGCGGTGCCGCTGACCGCCGTGCAATATTCATCCGCCGGCACCGTGGTGCAGGTGATCCGCCGCAACCGCGTCGAGACCAAGCGTGTCGAGGTCGGATTGATGTCGGGCGGCAATATCGAGGTCCGTGACGGCCTCAACGACGGCGATGTCGTCGTCGCCCGCGCCGGCGCGCTCCTGCGCGAAGGCGATCCGGTGCGCCCGGTGATGGCCGCGGAAGCGGCGAAGTAGGCTTCCTCGTGTCCCGGACGCGCTGCAGGGTGTAACGCTGCTGCGCAGAGCCGGGACCCATCTCGTCACACAGCGACGGTCAAAAAAACTGGGCCCCGGCTCAGCGTCGCATCATTGCATGATGCGCCGCGTCCGGGGCACGAGAGATCGTAAATTTGATAGAAACTAGCCGCCGGCTTCGCCGAAATGGACGTCTTCGAGCAGCGATGAGGAGACGGTCGGGACCTGGTCGCCTTCGCTGGCGCGGGAGATGGCGACGCGGGTCTTGTTGAAGACGCTTTCGGCGCTGCCCTTCGCACTGAGGTTGTTCAGGAACTCGCTGACCAGCACGCTGTGCTCGCCCTTGCCGTCATCGACGACCTTGCCGGGCGAAGCCGAGGACAGGATCAGCGCGTTGTCGGACGCGCTGATCGGCGCGAGACCGTGACTGTAGGAGCGGAAGCGGCGCTCGTAGGGGTTACGGCGGGAGGCGTCGACGACGACGAGCTTGGCCTTGGCGCCCTGCTCCTTCATCATGTCGATCACGCCGTCGATCGAGACGCCCTGGCGGCGGACGTCGCTTTCCTTCCAGATCACGGCATCGACCGGCAGCATGTAGCTCTCGCGTCCCGCCTGCACGCCGTAGCCGCCGAAGAACAGCATGACGACGGTGTCGCGCTTGATCCGGGACTTCAGGCGGCCCACGGCGCGGACCATGTCGTCCTTGGTCGCGTCTTCGACCATGTCGACGTCAAAACCGTTCTTGCGCAGCGACGAGGACAGCGCGCGGGCGTCGTTGATCGACTGCGTCAGCGGCGCGCTGGCGTCGGGATAATGTCCATTGCCGATGACCAGCGCCAGGCGCGAGGTCTGGCCGATCGAGCCGGTGATCTGGTCGGTGGAGACGGCCTTGGCAGCATCGATCGCGCGCATGTTGAGAGCAGCATGGGCGCCGATCACCAGCGAGACCGTGCCGATCAGGGCGGCGGCCAACGCGATGGTGCGTCGGGAAAGGTCGAGCTGCTTTACATTCATCTCGTTCGTTTCCTGTGCCAAAGACCAGCCACACGCGCGCACACTGTTTGAGTAGCGCGATAGCGTCTTTAGGTTTGAGGGATTGGCCGGGGATGTGCCCCCGAATTGCGCGCAATTTGCGGCGCCGCACCAAACAAACCTTTAACCGCATATAGGGTGCCCGGCAATAGATTGCCCAAAATTTGAGCTAAGCCACTGACGATATTCGTTAATTCTCCTGCGCAGATTTGTTGGTTTTCCCTCCCCGACAGCCCTTTCGAGCCTCGATCCTGCAGCCTTCGTGCCGGCTTTTTCCGTGACTTCCATCACATTTGTATTTCCTGCGAATCCGGATAGCCTTTTCAACGACTTGCAGGGGGTGGCGCGTGGCTGGAAGCGCGCTGGCCGGCCCCCGGCCAAAACCCCGCCAAAGGCCCCGCGACCAGGTATTTCATGAGCTTTCATTATTTTGCCGGCGCCGCCTGCCGGGCGCTGACCGCGCGGAAGGACGGCCCCTCGCTTTACGACGTCTGCGATCCCGTCTTGTCTGCTGCGGCCAGCGGCGATCCGCATCTGGCCAAATTCTACAAGACCGCGCTCGGCAACCCCGCGCTGCGGGTGCTGCTGCGGCGGGCCGGACTGCCCGAGTTGCGCGACGAGGCCAGGCTGACGGCGCTGCGCGCGGCGCTGGCGCGCGCCCGCGACGAGGCCGAGCCGGACTGGGCGGCGGTCGGCCAGCCGGTCGCCGATCTCGTCGACAGCATCGCGCTCGACCATCCCAGGCCGCCGCCGGCGATGTTCACCGGCTCCGCGCCGCCAGAGGCGCAGATCGACGGCGTGATCCGCGACTGCGCGCAGCATCTGCTCGGCTCGTACCGCCGAAACGGCTTTCTGCCGACCTACGCCGCCTTCAATCTGATCGGCGACCCTGACTTTCGTGGGCGCGAGCTGATCATGGCGCTCACGGGCCTCAACGCACGCGGCTACAAGAATTCCTCGCTGCTGTTCAACCTCGCCCGTGTCTTCATCGCGCGCACGCCGGCGCGCGCCGTCGTCAATCCGCCCTGGACCGGCATCGCGGAGCCGATGTGGGAACCGGTGCAGATCCGCCACCGCTCGGCCTATTACGATGCGTTCTTCATCGAGGCACTGCTGAGCTATGGCGAGACCGGACTTGCCTCGCCGGCCGACAAGATTGCAGCCGAGCGCGCCATCGCCGACATGGTGGATTTCTGCGTCAACATCAGCCGCGAGGAGGTCGAAGGCATCGACGGTGCGCGCTTCAACGTCGTCACCGCGCTGGCGCCCGCGCCGCATCCGCGCTTTTCCCGTTACTTCGCGCAGATCAAGCAGGATCTCGGCTTCGGCGTTTACGTGCCGGATTGCGACACCACGGCCTGCTCGATCTCCGCTGCGACGCAGGCCGGCTGCCTTGATGAGATCATCGATCAGCCGCTGCTGGATTTCTACGCCGGCTACCAGGTGCGCGCCGGCGTCAACGAGCCGCGCGTGACCGTGCCGCTCAACGACAATATCGACTATGAGGGCGGCGTCGCGACCTGGATCGACAACCTCAAGGGCGAGCGTCCCTACGGCAACGATCTCGATCCGACGCTCAATCTCGACATTCTCGAGGTGAGCTTTCGCAACCTGGCGCGCTGGAAAATTCTGGAGACGCCGGCGCGGCTCGCCACGGTGCACCGCATCATCGGTTTCCAGAAGCGGCTGGCGGCGAGCGGCGCCTTCGCCAATCCGCGCTCGCACATCTATTATCTGCCCGAGCTCTACAGTGCGTATTTTGGCCGCTGCTATGCGGCGTTCCTGGCGCTGCCGCTGGCGGCCCAGGCCGCGATCGATCCCGCAGGCGATTTCGACTTCATCCGCCATCGCGTGCTGTCTTACGTCAAGGGCGAGCTGATGGCCGCGGAGATGAACGTGTTCGACGCGGCGCTGGCGCTGATCGCGCTCGGCCATCTCGGCGCCGACCCGCGCGCCTTTGCGCCGGCACTGAACGTGATCGTCGCCGGTCTCGGCGAAGGCGGCCGCCGCGGCCCGTTCCGCGCCTATGAGTGGAACAAGATGAAGACGCCGACGCGGATTTTGGTGGGCGGGCCGGAGGTGACCTCGGCGTTCGTGCTGATGGGGCTCGCGGTGGCGAAGCGGGCGATGACGCGGGGGTGAGGGCGCACTGTACCTGTGCCCCGGACGCAGCGCAGCGCCCCCCGCGATGCGAAGCATCGTCCGGTGCGGTGCGCTGCAGAGCCGGGGCCCATGCCTCCGCGAGATGTGTCTGTGGATTTCTGGGCTCTGCGGAGCGGCGTTACACGCCGCACCGCGTCCGGGACACGAGCCGAGAGACCTCCCGCAATGACGGGAAGTTGAAAGCCTATCTGTTGAGCATAAGCTGGCCCGATGGCCAAAAGCCGACCACAATCGCGCGCTCTATCGACATTTCATCACACGCGGGCCGGCATGTTGCGAAAAGTCCTGATTGCGCTGTCTCTCCTCGCTCTCCCGTCACTGGCACTGGCCACGGACATCACCGGCACGGCAAAGGTGCGCGCCGGCGATGCCGTGGTGATCGGCAACACGCGGATCCGGCTCGGCGGCATCGATGCGCCCGCGGTCGACCAGCTCTGCCTCAACACCAAGAGCGAACGCTGGACCTGCGGCGTCGCGGCGCGGGACGAGCTCGCCAAATACGCCGAGGGCAAGAGCTGGGTCTGCCATACCCGTTCGATCGACCGGCGCGGCCGCACCGTGGCGCGCTGCGAGGTCGGCGGCGAGGACATCCAGAAATGGCTGGTGCGCAGCGGCTGGGCGCTGGCCTACACCCGCATCTCCAAGGACTACGAGCCCGACGAGGCCGCCGCGCGTGAGGCAAAAGCCGGGATGTGGCAGGGCGCCTTCATCGCGCCCTGGGACTGGCGTGAGCGCAACAAGAAGACCGTCATCCTCGGCGCCACCAAGCCGCCCGACGGGGCGCATGCGGTGCTGCTCGCCTCGGCCTCGGGACCGGTGGCGCCCTCCCCGGATTGCACCATCAAGGGCAACGTCAACAGCGCCGGAGAATGCATCTTTCACCAGCCGACCAGCCGCTGGTACACCCAGATCAAGATGAAGATCAGCAAGGGCACCCGCTGGTTCTGCTCGGTCGAAGAGGCGGAAGCCGCCGGCTGCCGCGAGACCAAGAGATGAGAGCCCCAGACCTGCGTTTTGCGTGCTTTTCTTGGCGGTTCACGGCGCGTAAAACCTGATTCAACAAACTCACCAGTCCGTTCTCAAGCAACAAGGATCAAGAGCAATGACCGTTCGCGCGGGCCGGGAATTTCTGGCCATCCCCGGGCCCACCACCATGCCCGACGAGGTGCTGCGGGCGATGCATCGTCCGGCGATCGACATCTACTCCAAGGAGATGCTCGACCTGACCGAGAGCCTGCTCGGCGACATCTCGAAACTGTTCTCGACCAAGGGCAAGTCCTACATCTACATCGCCAACGGCCACGGCGCCTGGGAAGCGGCGCTGAGCAACGTGCTGTCGCGCGGCGACAAGGTGCTGGTGCTGGAGAGTGGCCGTTTCGCGATCGGCTGGGGCAATGCGGCGGCGCTGATGGGTGCCGAGGTCGAGGTGCTCAAGGGCGACTGGCGCCGCGCGGTGCGGCCGCACGAGGTCGAGGAGCGCCTGCGCCGCGACAAGGAGCACACCATCAAGGCCGTCGTCGTCGTCCAGGTCGACACGGCCTCGGGCGTGCAGAACGACATCGAGGCGATCGGCAAGGCGATCAAGGCGAGCGGCCATCCGGCGCTGTACATGGTCGACACCGTCGCTTCGCTCGGCTGCATGCCGTTCGAGATGGACAAATGGGGCATCGATGTTGCGATGTCCGGCTCGCAGAAGGGCCTGATGACGCCCCCCGGCCTCGGCTTCGTCGCCGCCAATGCGCGCGCGCTCGAGGTGCACAAGAAGGCCAACATGTCGACGCCCTATTGGAGCTGGAGCGAGCGCGAGGGCACCGAGAATTATCGCAAATACGCCGGCACCGCGCCGGTGCATCTCTTGTTCGCTTTGCGCAAGGCGATCGACATGCTGCACGAGGAAGGCCTGGAGAACGCCTTCCGCCGCCACAGCCTGCTCGGCGAAGCCGCGCGCCGCGCGGTTGGCGCATGGTCGGAAGGCCAGGTGCTCGGCTTCAACGTGGCGGAGGCCAGCGAGCGCTCCAACACCGTGACCACGGTGACCATGAGCAACGGCCATGATCCGGCGGTGCTGCAACGCTATTGCAAGGACAAGTGCGGCGTGGTGCTCGGCACCGGCATCGGCGACCTCTCGGGCCAGGCCTTCCGCATCGCCCATATGGGCCATGTCAACGCGCCGATGCTGCTCGGCACGCTCGGGGTGATCGAGATCGGCCTGAACGCCCTGAAGATCCCGCACGGCAAGGGCGGACTGGAGGCGGCGGTGGCGTATCTCGGCGACGAGGTGGCGGTGTAGAGGCGCCACATACTCCGCTGTCGTCCCTGCGAACGCAGGGACCCATACCGCGGGATTTATCGATGGGGCGCGGTCGCAATACCGCGCCCAGACTTTTCGCTGCTTGTCTTCGCCAAACTCCTCCTGGGGTTATGGGTCCCTGCGTTCGCACTAGGGCATGCACATATCTC
>NZ_AJQF01000441.1:0-782 GCF_000261705.1 Bradyrhizobium genomosp. III
CGGAAATCGGGCGTGCTTTAATGGTTGCTACGATACCGGACGCGCGGCGAGTTCAGCTCGCCGCTTCGAGCCGCACTTCGGTCAATAGCCGCATCGCGGCGTCCGCGTCCATCGGCTCGCCGAAGGCAAAGCCTTGCGCGTATTCGCAGCCCATCTGGTAGAGCTCGACCGCGTCGGAATCGGTCTCGGCGCCTTCGGCGACCACATCCATGCCGAGATCATGCGCGAGCGCGATGATCGACTTCAGGATCACCGGGCGCGTGCCGCGATTGGTGGTGCGCACGAACGACTGGTCGATCTTGATGGTGTCGAACGGGAAGCGCTGGAGATAGGCCAGTGACGAATGACCGGTGCCGAAATCGTCGAGCGAGAGCCCGGTGCCGAGCTCGCGGATCCGCGTCAGCATCTGCGCTGCGTGCTCTGGATTCTCCATCACCAGCGATTCCGTCAATTCCAGCTTGAGCGTGCCGCGCGCCACCGAGGAGCGGGACAGCACGGTGCGGATGTCGTGGATCAGATCGTGCCGCAGCAATTGCCGCGAGGAGACGTTGACCGAGGCGAAGATCGGCTCGCGTGAGCGCATCGCGCGCTGCCAGATCGAGAGCTGCTTGGCGGTCTGGTCGAGCACGAACATGCCGAGGTCGACGATCAGGCCGGTCTCTTCGGCGATGGTGATGAACTCCGAGGGTGCCATGCGGCCGAGCTTCGGGTGATCCCAGCGCACCAGCGCCTCGAAGCCCGCGACCGAACGATCCTCGAGCCGCACGATCGGCTGGGGGAGG
>NZ_AJQF01000442.1:0-3694 GCF_000261705.1 Bradyrhizobium genomosp. III
CGCGGCGCAGTTCGCTCTCCAGCGTCAGGCGATCGGTCTTCCGCGCGCGCATCGCGGGCTTGTAGACGTCGATGCGGTCGCCGCCGATGCGCTTGGAGTGATACATCGCAAGCTCGGCATCCTTGATGATCTCGTCCGTGAGCTGAACTTGCGGATCAGAAAGGGCGAGACCGATCGAGGCCGTGAGAAAAATCTCGCGATCGTTGAAGGCGATCGGCGCCCGGATGGTCTTGCGGATGGTCTCGGCGAAGGCGGTGATGCGGGCCGGGTCCTGCTCCGAGAGCAGGATCAGGCCGAACTGGTCGCCGGCAAGCCGCGCCAGCGTGTCCTGCGGCTTCAGGATGCGGGTGAGGCGGCGGGCCAGCGTCAACAGGATGGAATCGCCGACCGCGATGCCGACGGAATCGTTGACTTGCTTGAAGCGGTCGAGGTCGATCACCATCAGCGTCGGTCGCAGCGTCGGCATGGTCTTGGCGAAATGCGCCACCGCACCCAGCCGGTCCATGAACAGTTTGCGGTTGGGCAGGCCGGTGAGGTTGTCATGCACGGAATCGTGCAGCAGGCGTTCCTCGGCGTTGCGCAGCTCGGTGACGTCGGTGAGTGTGCCGACCACGCGCGAGACCTCGCCGTCGGAGCCGACCACCGGCCGCGCCTTCAGCGCGAACCACATGAAATGGCCGTCCGGCGTGCGCAGGCGGAAATCCTGCACCAGGCGGCCGCGGCGCTGGTCGAGCACACTGTCGAGCGCGGCGCGGAAACGATCCTGGTCGAGCGGATGCAGAACCTCTAGCCAGGAGGCCGCGGGCCCTTCGAGCGTGCCGCGCTTGAGGCCGAGCAGGGCTTCGGTTTCGGGGCTGGTGAAGACCTTGTCGGCGGAAACATCCCAGTCCCAGATCAGATCGCCGGAGCCGGCCAGCGCCAGTGCGCGCCGCTCGATGTCGGAGACCACGCCGGTGGTGGCGCCGCCGCCGGCAAAAGCGTGCTGCATCACCGTGAACCCGATCAGCATCACGATCAGCACGAGGCCGCCGAGCAGGGCGGGACCGACGATGTCGTTGGTCACGGAACCCGCGACCGTCATGCCGGCCGCGACCACCCAGACCACCAGCAGGAACCAGGTCGGGATCAGCAGCACGGCGCGATCGAAGCCGTGGGTGGAGAGATAGACGATCAGCGCGAAGCCCGCGAAGGCGATCAGCACCAGCGAAATGCGCGCGATGCCGGAGGCCACCGCCGGATCGAACAGGGCCAGCGCCACCAGCGACCCCAGGAACGCGAGCCAGCCCACCGTGATGTGCGAATAGCGCACATGCCAGCGGCTGAGGTTGAGATAGGCGAACAGGAACACCAGCAGCGTGGCCGCCAGAATCGCTTCACCCGCCGCGCGCCAGATGCGCTCGGCGTTGTTCGACATGTCGAGCACCTTGCCCCAGAAGCCGAAATCGACGCCGATATAGACCAGCACCGCCCAGGCCAGCGCCGCGGCGGCCGGGAACATGATGCTGCCCTTCACCACGAACAGAATGGTGAGCACCAAGGCCAGCAGGCCCGAGATGCCGATCACGATGCCCTGGTACAGCGTGAACGAGTTGACCTTGTCCTTGTAGGCTTCAGGCTCCCACAGATAGAGCTGCGGCAGCTTGTCGGTGCGCAGCTCCGCGACGAAGGTGATGACGGCGCCGGGGTCGAGCGTGACGCGGAACACGTCGGCGGTCGGGCTTTCCTGCCGCTCCGGCCGGTCGCCGGTCGAGGGCGTGATGGTCGCGATGCGCGACAGGCCGAGGTCGGGCCACAAGAGCCCCGAGGAGACGATACGGTAGTGCGGGGCGACGATCAGGCGGTCGAGCTGGTCGTCGGTGTTGTTGGCGAGCGCGAACACCACCCAGTTCTGGCCTCCCTCGCGGGCGCGCACCTCGATGCGGCGGACGATGCCGTCGGTGCCCGGCGCGGTGGAGACCTGGATGCGATCGGCATCGCTGCGCTGATGCTCGAGCACGCCGGTGAGGTCGATCGCGGGCGCGTCACTGCGGACGCTGACGGCGTCGAGCGCGCGCGCGGGATGCGCGGCGACAAGAATCATGAGGCCCAGCGCGATGGGCGCGAGGCACCTGATCAGACGCAAGGCCAGTTCTCCGCGTTCGACGCAAACTCTTCAGGTGAAGACGATTTCAGACCGGACGGAAACCGTTCGGTGCGTCGCGATAGATGCCACGAAAGCAAGGAAAATCAAAGGGTTTCCGCCGCCGCCTGTGGGCCGGAGGCCTAGACCTCCAACACAATTTTGCCAATATGTGCGCTCGTTTCCATGCGGCGGTGCGCATCGGCTGCCTTTTCCAGGGGGAAAGTGCTGTCCATCAGCGGTTTGACGCGGCCTTCGCGCAAAAGCGGCATCACTTTCGCCTCGATCGCGGCCACCATCGCCGCCTTGTCCGCATTACTACGGGGACGCAGTGTCGAGCCGGTATGGGTCAGGCGCTTCACCATCACCTTGGCGATGTTGACGTTGACCTTGGGCCCGTTGAGGGTCGCGATCTGCACGATGCGGCCATCGAGCGCGGCGGCATCATAATTGCGGTCGACATAGTCGCCCGCGACCATGTCGAGGATCAGGTTGACGCCTTCCTTGTTGGTCGCTTCCTTGACCACGGCGACGAAGTCCTCGGTCTTGTAGTTGATGGCGCGGTCGGCGCCGAGCTTGAGGCAGGCATCGATCTTGTCCTGCGATCCGACGGTGACGAACACTTTCGCACCGAACGCTTTCGCCAGCTGGATCGCCATGGTGCCGATGCCGGAGGAGCCGCCATGGATCAGCAGCGTCTCGCCTTCCTTCAGGCCACCCCGCTCGAACACATTGTGCCAGACCGTCATCAGGGTTTCCGGCAGCGCGCCGGCCTCCTTCATGGACAGCGCGGGCGGTACGCTCATCGCCTGGGCATCCTGGGCGATGCAGTACTGCGCATAGCCGCCGCCGGCGACCAGCGACATCACCTTGCCGCCGATCTTGTGCCGCTTGGCATTGCTGCCGACGGCAACCACTTCGCCCGCGATCTCGAGACCGGGCAGGTCGCTGGCGCCGGGCGGCGGCGGATAGGCCCCCGAGCGCTGCGCAACGTCGGGCCGGTTGACGCCGGCGGCCTGCACCTTGACCAGGATCTCGTCAGGACCGGGCTGCGGAATGCTGCGTTGTTCCGGCACCAGCACTTCCGGTCCGCCGGGCTTGGAGATGGCGACCACGGTCATTTGCGCGGGTAGCTTGTCCATGATGTGTCCTTGGGTGAAGGTGCGGGATGAACGAGGCCCTTGCTTAGCCAGCGTGATCCAAGCTGGCAACCGCCTCGGCATTGTGTGCGCGAACGCAGGAGGAACGAGGATGGCGACGGAAGACGACGACCGCCCGCGCAAGAAGATCAGCCATGACATCGGGCAGGACCTCTCGCTCTTGTCGGTCGAGGAACTGGCCGAGCGCGTCACGCTGCTCAAGACCGAGATCGCAAGGCTGGAAGAAGCCGCCACGAAGAAGCGCGCCTCGCGCGACGCGGCGAACAGTTTTTTCAAGAAGTAGGGGCGCATATCGGCTGTCGTCCCGGACAAGCGCGCCATAGGCGCGCGCAGATCCGGGACCCATACCCAAAGGATGAAGTTTGTCGCGAGGTCGGCCACTCCGAGTCCCCGTCACCACGTCCGCCAGTGGCTA
>NZ_AJQF01000443.1:0-5530 GCF_000261705.1 Bradyrhizobium genomosp. III
AGCTGAATGTGTCGTTGCACCGGGGGACTGCCGATTATGTTCCGCCGCCCGCTCGGTCACTGGCCGACATGGCTAACGAACCCTCAAAAAATTCGCTCGTTTACGGTCGATTAAGCTTTCGGGTTTATGACTGGAACTGTCCTCGTTTGGACACCGAGTGGCTCCTGTCCACTCTGTTTGACGCCTCCCTGTTATCAACTTTCAAAGCCGCCGGTCTCCGGCGGCTCTTTTTTTGCGTTTACTCCCGCTATTTGGCGTCTCGTCCCGGTTGAATTCCTGGGAATGACCCGCGGAAACCATATCCGCGCTTGTCACTGGACTCCGCGTCCCGCCCGCGCAATGATTTGTTCATCATAAGCCGGCGCCAAAGCCGGGCAGTCAAACAGTTGCGTAAGAGGCGTTAACCATGGAACGTTTGCAGGCCGACGGCGCTCTCGTTCAACTCAGCGAGCGGTTCACCAATTCTGCGGCGTTTGGCGTCCTGTTCCGTGAGGGCATGGACCTCGTCGAAGAGACCGCTGCCTATCTCGACGGCGCCGGCCGCACCGAGGCCAAGGCGCTCGACCGTGCCGTCAGCCTCACCTACGCAACCGAGAGCATGCGTCTCACCACCCGCCTGATGCAGCTCGCCTCGTGGCTGCTGCTGCACCGCGCGGTGAAGGAAGGCGAGATGACGCTGAGCCAGGCCAATCGCGAGAAGACCAAGGTCAAGCTCAGCGCTGCCGATCCCGGCCCCACCGACACCATCGAGAAGCTGCCCTCGCAGCTTCAGGATCTGATCCATCGTTCGATGAGCCTGCAGACCCGCGTCCGCCGCCTCGACACCACCATCCACACCCCGCCGGCCGAACACATCGCGATCGGCAATCCGCTGGTGCCGCACCTCAACGCGCTGAAGGCGGCGTTCGAGCGGTAAGCTCCATCGACAATCTCGGTCGTCATTCCGGGACGCGCCTCTTGGCGCGGGCCCGGAATCCATACTCCCGATCGTGGTTATGGATTCCGGGCTCGCGACTTCGTCGCGCCCCGGAATGACAGCCGGAAAAAACAAAAACGCCCCCGGTCTCCCGGGGGCGTTTTTCGTGTCCAACCCTGCGGGCGGGATCAATCCTTTTTGAGAAAGCCCGAAAACTTCTTCTGGAAGCGCGAGACGCGGCCGCCGCGATCCATCAGCTGGGCGTTGCCGCCGGTCCAGGCCGGGTGCGACTTCGGGTCGATGTCGAGGTTCAGCGTGTCGCCTTCCTTGCCCCAGGTCGAGCGGGTCAGGTACTCGGTTCCGTCGGTCATCACGACCTTAATTGTATGATAGTTCGGGTGAATTTCGGCTTTCATGGCAATTCCTCGGCGCCCCGGCGCCTTCTTGGGTGGCTATCGAATGACGGATTTGGGCGGGTCTATACCTCACGAAACCCGCTAAAACAAGCCATCCCGGGCGGTGAACCGGGTTTGCCCCTAAGGGACTTCCCGGATTTGCCACTACCCTTGCACCGGCCTATTGGGAGCAAACGAATGCAATGGGTTGGATCTCATGAGCGCAGTGGAACGGCTTGATGACCAGTATGTCGATCAGCCCGGAATGAACGCCGCGGACACCCCCTCGATCGAGGCCGAGCTGATCGAAGAGCCGGCCAAGGGTCGCGCCAAGCTGCGGCCGCTGCTTGCGCTCGCGCCCTATGTGAACCGCTATCGCGGTCGGGCGGCGCTGGCCTTCGTCGCACTCACGGTCGCGGCCCTGACCACGCTGCTGGTGCCGGTCGCGGTGCGCCGGATGATCGATTTCGGCCTGACGCCCGAGGGCATCGAGCTGATCAACAGCTACTTCTCGGTGATGCTCGCGGTGGTCGGCGTGCTCGCGCTCGCCAGCGCGGCGCGCTACTACCTCGTGATGACGATCGGCGAGCGCATCGTCGCCGACCTCAGGCGCGACGTGTTCGCTCATCTGCTGTCGCTGTCCCCCGCCTTCTTCGATTCCGCACGCAGCGGCGAGCTGATCTCGCGGCTCACCGCCGACACCACCCAGCTCAAATCGGCCGTCGGCGCCTCGGTGTCGATCGCGCTGCGCAATCTGATGATGTTCCTCGGCGCCGCGGCGATGATGGTGATCACGAGCCCAAAACTGTCGGGCTTCGTGCTGCTGGCCATCCCTTTGATCGTGCTGCCGCTGGTTGCCTTCGGGCGCTGGGTGCGGCGTCTGTCGCGCAATGCGCAGGACACGCTTGCCGAGGCGTCGGCTTATGCGGGCGAGCTGGTCGGCGCGATCCGCACCGTGCTGGCCTATACCAGCGAGCAATTCGCCGAGAAGCGTTTCGGCGGCGAGGTCGAGCAGGCCTATGAGGCCGCGCGCACCTCGACCCAGGCGCGCGCCGTGCTCACCGCCATCATCATCTTCATCGTGTTCGCGAGCGTGGTCGCGATCCTCTGGATCGGCTCGCATGACGTCCTCACCGGCGCGATTTCGCCGGGCCGGCTCGGTCAGTTCGTGCTTTATGCGGTGTTCGCCGCAGCCGGCCTCGGCCAGCTCAGCGAGGTCTGGGGCGAGGTCTCGGCGGCATCAGGCGCGGCCGAGCGGCTGTTCGAGATCCTGCATGTGCAGCCCGACATCAAGGCGCCCGCGTCTCCCCGCGCGCTGCCGGTGCCGGCACGCGGCGAGGTCGGCTTCGACCGGGTCAGCTTCGCCTATCCGGTGCGGCGCGACGTCAATGTGCTCGATGCCGTGTCATTCACGGTGCGCCCCGGCGAGAAGGTCGCGATCGTCGGTCCGTCCGGCGCTGGCAAAAGCACGATCTTCCATCTGCTGCTGCGCTTCTACGACCCGCGCAGCGGCGCGATCTCGCTCGACGGCGTGCCGGTCAAATCCGCAGATCCCCGCGATTTCCGCGCGCGCATCGCGCTGGTGCCGCAGGAATCGAACGTGTTCGCCGCCAGCGCTCGCGAGAACATCCGCTTCGGCCGGCCCGATGCGACCGATGCCGAGGTCGAGCGCGCCGCCGAGCTCGCGCATGCCGCCGAATTCATCCGCCGCCTGCCCGAAGGTTTCGACACCCCGCTCGGCGAGCGCGGCGTGACGCTGTCCGGCGGCCAGCGCCAGCGCATCGCGATCGCCCGTGCCATCCTGCGCGATGCGCCGCTCTTGCTGCTCGACGAAGCCACCTCCGCGCTCGATGCCGAAAGCGAGACGCTGGTGCAGACCGCGCTGGAAGAGCTGATGCGCCACCGCACCACGCTGGTGATCGCCCACCGCCTCGCCACCGTGCTGTCCTGCGACCGCATCCTGGTGATGGACCAGGGCAAGATCGTCGAGCAGGGCACCCATGCCGAGCTGGTGGCCGCGAACGGGCTGTATGCGCGGCTGGCGAGGCTGCAGTTCGAGGGGGCGTGAGGGCGTTAGCGGCACAGCTCCCGCCGGTTCGTTCCGTCCTGCAAGGCAAGTCGCACAAACTCGCGCCGCTGATCCATTACCGACACCTCGTTCCAGGGCATGGACGGCCTCCCGAATCGACCAATCCAGCCCAGTTTGATGTGTCAGCTATGTCTCCGAACACCTGTCAGTGATCTGTCCGGGCTAAACATTTCGCGGGTGATGACAGCGGAGCTTGGGGCAGGTGCTTTGCGCCACTCGGTCAGCTACCGGCACTTCGGCGACAGCGCAGGCACGTTTGGCCACGGCCAGTTCTTCCAGCTGCCGTCCTCTCCGACGCAGGCTGAGGCTGATGCCGTCTCTGTTGATTTGGAGACCTCGGGCGCAGCAAAACGCTGGTCGACATAGGTCGTCGATAAATATCCGGCGACGATGACGGCCAGAAACACCGAGGAACCCTTGGCAAGATCGCGCAGCTGCATCGATCGCCTCCATTCGCTTGTCATCGCTGCTCTTGCACCAACGACTAGCAGACGTCCCGGGATCCCTGCGTGACAGGCCTCACGCCCGCCAGAATTACGCCCGCCAGGCCATCTTCAGCACCGGCCGGCCCGAGGTCGGGTTCACATCGTCGCCGGCATGCGCAAAGCCGTTGCGCTCGTAGAAGCGGATGGCGCGGGAATTGTCCTTGTTGACGAGCAGCGTGATGCCCGATGGCGACAGGCGTTTCGCTTCGTCGACCAGCAGCCGGGCCGCGTCCGAGCCCCAGTGATCAGGATCGACCACGAGCTGGTCGAGATAGCCTTCGCCATCGATGGTGACGAAGCCGGTGAGGGCACCATTCTGCTCGGCGACGACAATGGACGCCTTCGGTACCAGATCCCTCAGCCAACGCTCGCGCCACCATTCCAGCCGTGCCGCGAAGTCGATCTGCGGATAGGCCTGCTGCCAGGTGCGATGCCAGAGATCGATCGCGGCGGCTTCGTCGGAGGCCGCGTAGGGGCGGAGGTGGATCGCGCTCACTACCGCTCCGTCAGCTTCAGCTCGATGCGGCGATTGCGCTTGTAGGCCTCTTCCGTGTTGCCGGGATCGAGCGGCTGGAATTCGCCGAAGCCGGCGGCGACGAGGCGCTGGGCGGGCACGCCGAGCGAGACCAGATATTGCACCACCGAGATCGAGCGGGCCGCGGACAGGTCCCAGTTCGACTTGAAGTTCGGACCGTTGACCGGACGCACATCGGTGTGGCCATCGACGCGCAGCACCCAGGGGATGTCGCTCGGGATCTTCTTGTCGAGCTCGATCAGCGCGGCTGCCAACGTGTCGAGCTCGGCGCGGCCCTCGGGCAGCAGCACCGCCTGGCCAGTGTCGAAGAACACCTCGGACTGGAACACGAAGCGGTCGCCGACGATGCGGATGTCCGGGCGGTTGCCGAGGATGGCGCGCAGGCGGCCGAAGAATTCCGAGCGGTAGCGCGATAATTCCTGCACGCGCTGCGCCAGCGCCACGTTGAGGCGCGAGCCCAGATCGGCAATTCGATTTTGCGATTCCTTGTCGCGCTTCTCGCTCGCATCGAGCGCCTCTTCCAGCGCCGCCAGTTGCCGCCGGAGCGCGCTGATCTGCTGGTTCAGCACCTCGATCTGGGCCAGCGCCCGCGCCGAGACCGCCTTCTCCGAATCCAGCGCCTTGCCGAGCTCGGAGGACTTGCCCTGCGCGTCGTTGCCGGCGGCAGCGAGGCCATCGTAGAGGCCCTTGATGCGGTCGCGCTCGGTCTCGGCCGAGGCGAGGCCGGCCTTCAATTGCGAGACCTGGTCGTCGAGCGTGAGCTTTCCGAGCTTCTCCAGCGACAGAAGCTCGTTGAGCTGGGCGATCTTGGCGTTGAGCTGCTCCAGCGCCTTGTCCTTGCCGGTGACCTCCTGCGACAGGAAGAACTGCACCACCAGGAACACCGACAGCAGGAACACGATCGACAGCACCAGCGTCGACAGCGCGTCGACGAAGCCGGGCCAGTAGTTGAAGGCGCCTTCGCTGCGGCGGCCGCGCGCTAGAGCCATGTTGTCCGTCTCCACTTTCGTGTCCCGGACGCGATGCAGCGTGCAACGCTGCTTCGCAGAGCCGGGACCCATGTTGTCCCTGACGCTGGGCCCCGGCTCTGCAGCGCATCACTTCGTGCTG
>NZ_AJQF01000444.1:0-31999 GCF_000261705.1 Bradyrhizobium genomosp. III
GGCGATGCGCTCCAGCAGACGCCGGATCTCGCGGTTCTGCTCGCCCTGGCCGTCGGCCCATTCGCGGATCATCTGCTGCTCGGTGCGCATATGCGAGACCAGCGCCTGGATGGCTTCGGCAAGGCTCGCCATCGCCGCCGTGGTGCCGCGGCTGGCGCTGCCTTCCTCGAGCACGGAGCGTAAGCGTTCGACCGCGGCCTGGAGCTCGCCGCTGGCGACCCCGCCGCCGCCGGAAGCGACCGCGACCTCGCCGCTGCCATATTCGCGCACGGTGGTGGCGAGCCAGTCTTCGAGGTCGGTGTAAAAGCGGTTCTGCGCCTGGCTCGATTGCAAATCGAGGAAGCCGAGGATCAGCGATCCCGCAAGGCCGAACAGCGAGCTGGAGAACGAGATGCCCATGCCGCCGAGCGGGGCGGCGAGGCCCTCCTTCAGCGTGTCGAACAGTGCGCCGGAATCGCCGCCGACCTTGAGCCCGTCGATCACCTTGCCGACCGAGCCGACCGTCTCGATCAGGCCCCAGAAGGTGCCGAGCAGGCCGAGGAAGACCAGAAGGCCGGTCATGTAGCGCGAGATGTCACGGGCTTCATCCAGGCGCGTCGCGATCGAATCGAGCAAATGCCGCATGGTGGTCTGGGTGATCGACATTCGCCCGGAGCGCTCGCCGCCGAGGATCGCCGCCATCGGCGCCAGCAGTTTCGGGTGCCGGGCCGGCGCCAGGCCGGGATCGGCGATGCGGAAATTGTTGACCCAGGAGACCTCGGGGTAGAGCCGGATGACCTGGCGGAAGGCCAGGATGATGCCGATGAACAGCACGCCGCCGATCAGGGCATTGAGGCCGGGATTGGCGAAGAAGGCCTGGATGATCTGCTTGTAGAGCACCACGCTGACCAGCGTGCACAGCACCAGGAAGACCAGCATCCGCACCAGGAAGACGCTGGGTGAGGACAGCTTTGTATACTCAATATCCATGGTGGAGCGGGGCGAGGCGCCTGACGGCATGGCCGGTATCATCCATTCCAAAAGCTTGCTTGCGGCGCGCACTATGGCACAGCGCCGGCCCAAAAAAAGCGCCGGATGCGCCGATTTCGGGGACAGCTGGGGGAACCCGCACCGGAAGCGGCGCTTTGATAAGCTGGTGTCTGCAGAGATTCGCCATTCGGGGGGCGCATGAGCGTCGTTTCCGCGATCATCGGGACTGCCGAACGCGTGCCGCTGCCGGACGTCGTGATCCGCGCCGCGATCCAGCGCCTGTGCTCCCGCAGCGCAACCCGCCTCGCCGCGCATGATGCGCCCGCCGATGCCGCTTTCGCAGGCCGGATGATGCTGCGGCCGATCGCCGAAAACGCGGAGGCCGGGCGTGAGGACGTGCCCGCGGCGTTCTTCGCCGAAATGCTCGGCCCCAGCCGCAAATATTCCTGCTGCTTCTACAAGACCGATGCGACCACCTTGCAGGAGGCGGAGGAGGAGGCGCTGCGCCAGACGGTCGAGCATGCCGGCCTCGCCGACGGCCAGACCATCCTCGAGCTCGGCTGCGGCTGGGGCTCGCTGTCGCTGTGGATGGCGCGGCAGTTTCCGCACGCCAGGGTGACGGCGGTGTCGACCTCGCAGGCGCAGCGCGCTCATGTCGAGGAGGAGGCGCGGCGGCGCGGCTTGCTGAACCTGCGCGTGGTCACGGCGGACATGAACGTGTTCGCGCCCGACGGCCAGTTCGACCGCATCGTCTCGGTCGAGATGTTCGAGCAGATGATGAACTGGCGCAAGCTGATGACGCGCCTGCGGTCATGGCTCGCCCCCGACGGGCGCTTCTTCATGCAGATCGTCACCCATCGCTCCGGCTCCCAGCTGTTCGACCGGCTCGACCGCGAGGACTGGATCGCCCAGCACGTCTTCACCGGCGGGCTGATGCCGAGCCATCACCTCGTCAGGCAATTCCACGACATCTTCACGGTCGAGAAGGAATGGTGCTGGAGCGGCGCGCATTATCAGCGCACCGCCAACGACTGGCTCGCCAATTTCGACGCGCACCGGGATGCGATCGAGGCGGCCTTGCGCAACGTCTACGGCGCGGAGACGCACCTGTGGATGCGGCGCTGGCGCTGGTTCTTGCTCGCGACAGCGGGCCTGTTCGGCTACGCCGCCGGCAGCGAATGGGGCATCAGCCGCTACCGGATGAAGGCGGCGTAGCGCGCGGCCACTCGAAAGAATTTGTTAAGTGTCTTTCGTTGCCCAAACGGCACACGCCGCGTGCTTTCTTTGTAGGAACATGTGGCAATTGTTGTCTGAACGTTTCCGCTCGCCTATCGTCGTGGTTGTCCCTCGTGGACGACACGACAAGAAATCCGCACCCTCGAACGGCGCGGACGCAATTGGAATGAGCATGCGCGAATGCATCGGGGCTGCCTCAACCCGACCACACCACGATGATTCGCTGCACAGGAGTCCGAATCGGACGCAGCGCTCTCCATCCAGTAACCTCCGGACCCGAATGCTTCGCTTGCAGCTGGCGAGCGCGGCAGCGGCGGCGCTGATAGCGCTGTCCCCCGGTCTGCTTCGGCCCAAAGCTGGACCGGAACGACAAGCAGCGACTGGACGGTCGGGAGCAACTGGTCCGGTGGCGCGGTCCCAATCGCGGGCAACCTCGTCAACATCAATACGACGTCGCCAAACCCGACGATCCTCGGCGTAGGCGGTGCTGCTGCCGGCGCGACAGGTCGACTGACCGTCGGCAATACGACCGGATCATTCGGCAACCTGACAATTCAGAACGGCAGCACGCTGACGACCAGTGGCGCGACGATTGCGATTGGAGTCGCAGGCGGAAGCAACGGCACCGTCACCGTCAGCGGGGCCGGATCACAATGGACTACATCCGGCGCTCAGATCGAAATCGGCGCCAGTGGCAATGGTACACTCAACATCGAGAACGGCGCCAGAGTTTTCGCCCAAGCAGGAGTGTTGCTCGGAAGCTTCGCCGCCGGCACGGGCACGCTCAATATCGACGGCGGCAGCACGCTCGAGACGACCATCCTGTCTCGCCCCGGTGGGGGAGGAACTGGCCAGGTCAATTTCAATAATGCCATCCTGCGCGCCCGAATAAACAGCGTCGGCTTCATCTCCGCATTCGTGCCGGGAAGCCTCAATATCGCCGCGGGCGGTCTGACTGTCGACACGCAGGCCTTCACTGTAAGCGCGAACAGCGGCTTTTCCGGCGTTGGCGGAATGACCAAGACTGGCGCGGGCACCTTCAATCTCCGCGCCGCCAATACCTATACCGGTGCTACGGTGATCCAGGCCGGCACGCTTGCGCTCGCCAGTAGTGGCTCGGTTGCCGCGTCAAGCCGGGTCGTCGCAAACGGAACCTTCAGCGTCTCGGGCATCACGGCCGCCGGCACGAGCATTCAAAGCCTGGCCGGAACTGGCGCCGTCGCGCTTGGCGCGAAGAACCTCACCATCACCAACGCGAACGATCAGTTCGCCGGTGTGATCGGTGGCACCGGCGGTCTGACGCTCACCGGCGGCATCCAGACGCTGGCGGGAGCCAATACTTACAACGGCGCGACGACTGTGAACGGCGGTACTCTCCGCGCCGGAGCCACAAACACATTCAGCGCGGCCTCGGCCATCACGGTCGCCGCCGGCGGCACGCTCGACCTCGCCGGCTTCAATCAGACGCTCGCCTCGCTCGGCAATGCCGGCACGGTCACCCTCGGTGGTGCGCCGGGAACGACGCTGACAGTGACCGGCAATTATCTCGGCAATGGCGGAATCGTGGAGCTCAACAGCCGGCTCGGCGGCGACAGCTCGCCGACCGACCTGCTGCGGGTGCACGGAAGCACGTCGGGCGCGTCGTCGCTGCGTGTCACCAATGTCGGCGGCGCCGGTGCGCAGACCACCGAAGGCATCAAGGTGATCGACGTGGTCGGAGCGTCCAACGGCAGTTTTTCGCTTCTGGGCAGCTACGTCTTTCACGGCGAACAGGCCGTGGTCGGCGGCGCCTATGCCTATACATTGCAGAAGAACGGCATCGCCACTCCCGGCGACGGCGATTGGTACCTGCGCTCGAGCCTGCTCAATCCGCCGGTGGCGACGCCGCCCGGTCCGCTCTATCAGCCGGGCGTTCCGCTTTACGAGAACTACGCGCAGGTGATGCTCGGCATCAACGATCTGCCGACGCTGCAGCAGCGCGTCGGCAACCGCTATTGGGGCGGCAGCGATGCGATGGCGCGCGCCGGCGCCGCGCCGGTGCCGGGCGTGGCTTCGCCGGCGCCCACGGCGTTCTGGGGCCGCATCGAAGGCGGGCATTCCGACTTGCAGCCCTCCAACACCACCGGCTCGACCTATAAGGCCGATCATTTGAAGGTGCAGACGGGACTCGATGGCCTCGTGCTCGAGAACGAGCGGGGCCAGTTGTTCGTCGGCCTCACCGCGCAATATGGCCTGACCACCGCCAATGTCGCCTCGTTCTTCGGCAATGGTCGTATCCGCGTCGAGGGAACGGGGGTGGGCAGCACGCTCACCTGGTATGGCGACAACGGCTTCTATGTCGACGGTCAGGCGCAGTCGATGTTCTACCGCAGCGATCTGTCGTCCGTGCTGGCCGGCAGCCTGATCCACGGCAATGAAGGGTTCGGCTATGCCTTCAGCGCCGAAACCGGCAAGCGGATCGGCATTGGCCGTGGCTGGTCACTGACGCCTCAGGCGCAGCTCTCCTATTCGAAGGTCGCTTTCGACAGCTTTGCCGATCGGTTCGGCGCGCCGGTGTCGTTGCGCGATGCTGACAGCCTGCTCGGCCGCGCCGGCCTTGCCCTCAACCATCAGAGGACCTGGAACGACGGCACGGGTATCGTGCGTTCCGATGTCTACGGCATTGCCAATCTGCGTTACGAGTTCCTCGGCGGCACCAATGTGGACGTGGCAGGTACCGGATTTGCAAATGCGCAAGATCGGCTGTGGGGTAGCATCGGCGGTGGCGGCAGCTACAGCTGGGCCAACGGGCGCTACACCATCTTCGGCGAGGGCACCTACAATACGAGCCTCAACAACAGCGCGGACAACCGCCATTACAGGGGTAGCGGAGGTTTTCGCGTCACCTGGTGATTCATGCGATGTCGCAGGGAATTTGCGTAGTCCGAGGAACCGTGTGCTTTGAGCGCACACTGCAGTCCGTAACGTTTCGTTGCGATGTTCCGCCGCAGCACGCCGCGATGGAACCTGTCTCACAATCAGGTGAGTCCATAAAAGCTGCATAAGTTCAACAGGATACATTGTGTGACAATGAGCCGCCTGCAGCATGCGTTGCATCGCAGCAGGTGCATTCTATTTTGACGGTATCAGCCGCACGGAATCGCCCAGAACGGGCCGCGCGCGGAGCGTGATCAGTTTCAACAACATCGGGGCACTTAACTTCATGTCAGGACTTCGCGCGCGATCGGCATGCGTTGCAATGATGCTCGCGGCCTTGGCGCCGCTGCTTGGTGCTTGCGACGAATCCAGCTCCGCCGTGTCTGCCGCTCCGCCCGCCTATCCGGACGTCAGCATCGTCATCGTCAAGCCGCAGCCGCGCGCCGTGGTCCGGGAATTGCCCGGCCGCATCGCGCCGACGCGCGTCTCCGACGTGCGGCCGCGCGTCTCCGGCATCGTGGTCGAGCGCCTGTTCCGCCAGGGCAGTGAGGTGAAGGCCGGCGATCCGCTCTACCGCATCGATCCGCGCCCGTTCGAGGTCGAGGTGCTGGCGAACGAGGCGGCGCTCGCCAAGGCCGAGGCCGCTGCGATGCAGGCGCACCAGCAGGCACGCCGCGTCGCTGCGCTCACCAAGGACCGCGCCGCCCCGGAAGCCGAGAACGAAAAGGCGATCGCGGCCGAGCGTCAGGCCCATGCCGAGGTCGAGGGACGCAAGGCGGAACTCTCGCGTGCCAAGCTCAATCTCGACTATGCCACCGTGCGCGCGCCGATCGACGGCGTCGTCGGTGCGGCTCTCGTCAGCGAGGGTGCGCTCGCCGTGCAGAACGAGACCAATCTCGCCACCATCCAGCAGCTCGATCCGATCTATGCCGACTTCACCCAGTCGGTGAACGAGCTCAACCAGCTCCGCCGTGCCTTCGAGACCGGCGACCTCGAGCGCATCGCCTCCGATGCCGCCAAGGTGCATCTGGTGCTCGACGACAACACGCTTTATTCGCTCGACGGCAAGCTACTGTTCTCCGATGCCAAGGTCGATGCCCACACCGGGCAGGTGACATTGCGCGGCGAATTCCCCAATCCCAAGCGCGAACTGCTGCCGGGCATGTATGTCCGCGTCCGCATCGACCAGGGTCTCGATAGCGACGCGATCGCGGTGCCGCAGCAGGCGATCCAGCGCAATGGCGGCGGCGGCAGCGAGGTGTTCGTCGTCAAGGACGACAACCACATCGCGGTGCAGCCGGTGCGCACCGGTTCGGTGCAGGACGGCATCTGGTTCGTCACCGAAGGCCTGAAGGCCGGCGACAAGGTCGTGGTCGAAGGCTTCCAGAAGTTCGCCGCCGGCGACAAGGTCAAGCCGCAATCCTGGTCGGAGGCGGACGCGACCGCGGACAACCGGCACGCCCAGAAGCTCACGCGGTAACGCGCCATGGCGAGTTTCTTCATCGACAGGCCAATCTTTGCCTGGGTGGTCGCGCTGTTCATCTGCTTGATCGGCGCGATTGCCGTGCCGCTGCTGCCGATCGCGCAATATCCGATCATCGCGCCGCCCTCGATCTCGATCTCGACCAGCTATCCCGGCGCTTCGCCCGAAAACCTCTACAACAGCGTCACGCGCCTGATCGAGGAGGAGCTCAACGGCGCCTCCGGCATTCTCAATTTCGAATCGACCAGCGACTCGCTCGGCCAGGTCGAGATCATCGCCAATTTCGTGCCCGGCACCGATACCAGCGCGGCCTCGGTCGAGGTGCAGAACCGCATCAAGCGGGTCGAGGCGCGCCTGCCGCGCGCGGTGATTCAGCAGGGTATCCTGATCGAGGAAGCCTCGAGCGCGGTGCTCCAGATCATCACGCTGAATTCGACCGACGGCAGCCTCGACGAGGTCGGGCTCGGCGACTTCATGATCCGCAACGTGCTCGGCGAAGTCCGCCGCATCCCCGGCGTCGGCCGCGCCACGCTCTATTCGACCGAGCGCTCGCTTCGCGTCTGGGTCGATCCGGCCAAGCTCGTCGGCTACGGGCTCACCGCCGACGACGTCAACAAGGCGATTGCCGCGCAGAACGCGCAGGTCGCCTCGGGCAGCATCGGCGCCGAGCCCTCGACGTCGAGCCAACGCACTTCCTCGCTGGTGCTGGTCAAGGGCCAGCTCTCTTCCCCGGATGAATTCGGCGCCATCATCCTGCGCGCCAATGCCGACGGCTCGACCGTGCGCCTGCGCGACGTCGCACGTATCGAGGTCGGCGGCCTCAGCTACCAGTTCAACACGCGCCTGAACGGCAAGCCGACCGCCGGTCTCTCGGTGCTGATGTCGCCGACCGGCAATGCGCTGGCGACCGCGAGCGCGGTCGAAGAGAAGATGAAGGAGCTGTCGCGGTTCTTCCCGGCCAACATCTCCTACGAGATTCCCTACAACATCACGCCCGTGGTCGAGGCCTCGATCAAGAAGGTGCTGATGACGCTGGTCGAAGCCGTGGTGCTGGTGTTCGTGGTGATGTTCCTGTTTCTGCAGAACATTCGCTACACCATCATCCCGACCATCGTGGTGCCGGTGGCGCTTCTCGGCGCCTGCACCACGCTGCTGCTCGCCGGCTATTCCATCAACATGCTCTCGATGTTCGGCATGGTGCTCGCGGTCGGCATCCTCGTCGACGACGCCATCGTCGTGGTCGAGAACGTCGAGCGCATCATGGCCGAGGAAGGCCTGTCGCCGAAGGAAGCGACACGCAAGGCGATGTCGCAGATCACGGGCGCCATCATCGGCATCACGCTGGTGCTGATGGCGGTGTTCGTGCCGATGGCGTTCTTCCCGGGATCGGTCGGCATCATCTACCGCCAGTTCTCGGTCACCATGGTCGCGGCGATCGGCTTCTCCGCCTTCCTCGCGCTCTCGCTGACGCCGGCGCTGTGCGCGACGCTGCTCAAGCCCATTGCCAGGGGGCATGGCCATTCGACCAACTTCGTGTTCAGCCGGTTCAATCATATGCTCGAGGCCTGCCGGTTGCGCTACGCGCGCACCGTCGGCTTCTCGCTGAAGCGGACCGGCCGGCTGATGCTGGTCTATGTCGCGCTGCTCGTCGGCCTGTCCTGGGCCTTCGTCAGCCTGCCGGGCGGCTTCCTGCCGATCGACGACCAGGGCTTCGTCACCACCGACGTGCAGACGCCGTCGGATTCGTCCTATCCCCGCACCGAGGCCGTGATCGAGAAGGTCGAGAAATATCTCGCCGAACGGCCGGGCGTGAAAGATGTCACCTTCCTCACCGGCTTCAGCTTCTCCGGCCAGGGCATGAACACCGCGCAGGCCTTCATCACGCTGAAGGACTGGTCGGAGCGTGGACCGAAGGATTCCGCCGCATCGATCGTCAACGACATCAATCGCGATCTGGGGGCGTCGATCCGCGATGCCAAAATCTCCGCGCTGCAGCCGCCGCCGATCGACAATCTCGGCAATTCGTCGGGCTTCTCGTTCCGCCTCCAGGACCGCGGACAGAAGGGCTATCCGGCCTTGATGCGCGCCGCCGATCAGTTGATCGCGGAAGCCAACGCCAGTTCCGTGCTTCAGAAGGTCTATGTCGAGGGCCTGCCGGAGGCCGGGGTGGTCAATCTCATGATCGACCGCGAGAAGGCCGGCGCCTTCGGCGTCACCTTCGAGGACATCAACAACACGATCTCGACCAATCTTGGCTCGAACTACATCAACGACTTCCCGAACCGCGGCCGCATGCAGCGCGTCGTGGTGCAGGCCGACGCCCGCGACCGCATGCGGACCGAGGACATTCTCAACTACAACGTCAAGAACAGCCGCGGCCAGTTGGTGCCGTTCTCGTCCTTCGCCACGGTGGAATGGGCGCGAGGCCCGACCCAGATCGCAGGCTTCAACTATTATCCGGCGGTGCGCATCTCCGGCGAGGCCAAGCCCGGCTTCACCTCGGGTGATGCGATCGCCGAGATGGAGCGCCTTGCCGGCCGGCTGCCGCGCGGCTTCGGTTACGAATGGACCGGCCAGTCGCTCCAGGAGAAGCTGTCGGGCTCGCAGGCGCCGTTCCTGCTCGGTCTGTCGGTGTTCGTGGTGTTCCTGTGCCTCGCCGCGCTCTACGAGAGCTGGACCATTCCGCTCGCAGTTCTGCTCACCGTGCCGCTCGGCATCGTCGGCGCGGTGATCGCGGCCATGCTGCGCGGCCTGCCCAACGACGTCTATTTCACCGTCGGCCTGATCACCATCATCGGCCTTGCGGCAAAGGACGCGATCCTGATCATCGAATTCGCCAAGGATCTGCGCAAAGAAGGCAAGCCGCTGGTGGAAGCCACCATCGAGGCCTGCCGCCTGCGCTTCCGCCCGATCCTGATGACGGGCCTCGCCTTCATCTGCGGCGTGCTGCCGATGGCCATCGCGCACGGTGCCGGCGGCGCCAGCCAGCAGGCGCTCGGCAGCATCGTGATGGGCGGCATGATCGCGGTGGTGATTCTGGCGCTCTTGATGGTGCCGGTGTTCTTCGTCTCGGTGCAGCGCGTGCTGGCGGGGGATCGGGAGCCGAAGGCGGCGAAGCAAGGCGAGCCGTACGGCCCGCCGGCGCCGGTCAAGTCATAAGGCAAACTGTCATGCCCAGCCTGGTGCGCAATTGCGCACGGGGGCGGGGCATCCAGTACGCGGCGGCTTCTCCGGATCCCACTAGCGTCTCAGCGGAGTGATTGGCTCGCGCGTCTACTGCTACGCCGGCTTCCGCAAAATCTTCACCAATTCCCCGTGCACGTACTCATTCCCGCACACCACGTGCCCGGTGATCAGCGCATCGCCGGGCGTCGCGATATCGCTCACCGTTCCCCCCGCTTCGCGCACCATCAGCATGCCGGCGGCGATGTCCCAGGATTGCAAATTGCGCTCCCAATAGCCGTCGAGGCGACCGGCGGCGACGAAGGCGAGGTCGAGCGAGGCGGCGCCGAAGCGGCGCAGGCCCGCGACGCGGTCCTGGATCGCGGTCATCTCGCGGCGGAATTCCTCGTGATCGCCGCGGCCGATATGGGGCAGGCCGCAGGCCACCACGCATTCGTTGAGCTGGCGGCGGCCGGCGACGCGCAGGCGCTGGTCGTTGAGGAAGGCGCCCTTGCCGCGCTCGGCGATGTAGAGCTCGTCATTGGCGGGATTGTAGATCACGCCCGCAATGATCGTACCCTCGCGCACGAGGCCGATCGAGATCGCGAATTGCGGGATGCCGTGCAGGAAGTTGGTGGTGCCGTCGAGCGGATCGACGATCCAGGTGTGGCTCTTGTCGGAGCCCTCGCGGGTGCCACCCTCCTCGCCGATGAAGCCGTAGCCGGGCCGCGCCTTGGCGAGGTCCTGGTAGAGAATCTCCTCGGCACGCTTGTCGGCGAGCGAGACGAAATTGGCCGGCCCCTTCAGCGAGACCTGCAGATGCTCGATCTCGCCGAGATCGCGCTTGAGGCTGCGGCCGGCGCGCCGCGCGGCTTTGACCATGACGTTGATAGTGGCGGAATACAGCATGAGCTCTGGTCTTGATCGGGGGAAAGGGCGGGAAATCGCGCCTGTTTGGGGATTGGGTGCCCTGCAAGGGCCCTCAGGTCAAGTCATTGCGTCAAGTCATTTGGTCCCGAGCCATTTTTTGGCGGCGGCCTCCGCCTTGGTCCGGTCCTCGGCGGGCAGGTCGGATAATTGCTTGTCGAGCTCCGGGTCGCCCTTGCCGGCGGTTTTGGCCACCAGGTGCCATTTGAAGCCCTCGACCTTGTCTACGGACGTGCCCACGCCGTTGATCAGCACCCACGCCAGCCGGTTCTGCGCGATCGCGCTGCCCTGGCGGGAGGCCTTGCGGAGCAGGGCGACGGCAGCCGGCTGGTTCTTCGGCGTGCCGGTGCCGTTGAACATGGCGATGGCATATTCGACCTCGGCGTCGACATTGTCGGCGAGGGAGGCGGCCTGGAGCAGCCGCACCGAGCGTTCCGGGTCCTTCGGCACGCCGGTGCCTTCCTTGTAGAAGGTTGCCAGCGCGTATTGCGCCTCGGGCAGGCCTGCATCGGCGGCCTGGCGCAGCAGTTCAGCGGAGCGCTTCACGTCCTGCGGCAGGGTCTGGCCGTCGAGATAGAGCAGAGCGAGGTTATAGGCCGCCCTGGGCTCGCCGAGCTTGGCGGCGGACGCCATCAGCTTGACCGCCTCGCTCTTGTCGATCGGGCCGCCGCGGCCCGAAATGCGCAGCATGGAGAGCGCGAACATCGCCTCGCGGTCGCCGGCATCGGCCGCGCGCTTGTACCATTCGGCTGCCTTGGCGTAGTCGCGCCGCATGCCCATGGCATTGGAATAGAGCTC
This sequence comes from Bradyrhizobium genomosp. III, assembly GCF_000261705.1. NCBI lineage: Bacteria > Pseudomonadati > Pseudomonadota > Alphaproteobacteria > Hyphomicrobiales > Nitrobacteraceae > Bradyrhizobium > Bradyrhizobium genomosp. III. The sequence continues at coordinate 11,492 of NZ_AJQF01000444.1, forward strand.
GCCGAGCATGGTCATCGCCTTGGGATCACCGGCTTGCGCGCGGGCGGTGGCCAGGTCGAACGCGGTCTTGTACTGGCCGCGCTGATAGGCGCCGAACACCAGATCGACATTGGAATTGTCGCTGGAAGGCGCGGGGATCACGGTCGCCGGCTTGGGCGAGGAGGTCGGCTTGGGCGAAGCTGACGGCTTCGGCGCCGGCGCGGCTTCCTTCTTCTTGGTGATCGCGTGCGGCTTGGGCTTTTGCTTCTCGGCAGGCGCGCTCGGCGTCGCAGCCGGCGGGGTGATCTGGAGCTGCGCGGCTGCGGGCACTGTGAGCAGCAGCGTGGCCAGCATGGTGATGCAGGGAAGCTTCATGTTGGGCGCTAGCCGTGCTCCTGGCTCGCAGGATTTTGGCTGGCCGTCGCCGTCGCATGGGCTTTCTTGATCGCAGCGTCGACCTCGATCAGCGCGGCCTTGGGCCCGCGCGGATCGGCCCAGATGAACTCGCCGACCAGGACGAAATCGGCGCCACTGGCAGCAAAGTCGTGGGCTTCCTGCAGCGACATGGCAAAGCCGACGCAGGGTGGCTCGAACAGCTCGGCCCACCAGTCGAGCCGTTCCGCGATCGCTTGCGCCGAGGGGCGCTGGCCTTTCGCATCGGGCTCGCCGAACAGCACGTAATCCGCTCCCATCTCGCCCGCATCCATGGAATGGTGCCGCGTCGTCAGCCCGCCAACACCGGCGATGCGATCTGGCTTGAGCGATGGCAGTGCCTCTTTCAGCGCGGCGATGCCGGGGAGGTGCGCGCCGTCGGCGCCGCCGCGCGCGACCAGCTCGGCATGGTCCTCGACGAGCAGGGCGGCGCCCGCTTTCTGCACCGGCGGCGCGAGCGCCTTGATGCGCGAGATCATGGTGCGCTGGTCGGTCTCCTTCAGCCGCAGCAGCACGGCTGCGACGTCGGCGGCGGCGAGCAGGCCCGGCAGCTCGGCGACGAGCGCAACGGGATCATCGACGACGGGCGTCGCGAGATAGAGGCGCGGCGCCGGGCGCGGCGGAGGCGGTTTGTTCGACAAGATCTAGGCTGCCTTCTTTTCCAGGCTGTTTTGCCATTCGCCCTTGGAGGCGAGGCCGTTCATGCGCGCGCGATGGCTGAAGGCGCGCTGGCCGGCCGCGACGTTCTCGGCCTTGCCGGACCAGGCCTTCAGCGGCGCGGCCTGCAGGGCGCGGCCGTAGGAGAAGGTCAGGCCCCAGGGCAGCGGGCCGAGCTTGTGCATGGCGTTGAGATGCGCGGTCGCCTCCTCGTCCGACTGGCCGCCGGAGAGGAAGGCGATGCCGGGCACCGCCGCGGGCACGCAGGCCCTGAGCAGCCGGACCGTCTTTTCCGCGACCTCCTCGACGGAGGCCTGCTTCGGTGACTTCTTGCCGGATATCGCCATGTTGGGCTTGAGCACCATGCCTTCGAGCGCGACGCGCTGCACGCGCAATTCCTGAAACGTCTTGTTGAGCACGCGGGTGGTCACCTCATAGCAGCGGTCGATGTCGTGATCACCGTCCATCAACACCTCGGGCTCGACGATCGGCACGATCTGTGCGGCCTGGCACAGCGCGGCATAGCGCGCCAGCGCATGGGCGTTGACGCTGATCGCGGTCATCGAGGGGATGCCGCTGCCGATGTCGATCACCGCGCGCCATTTTGCGAAGCGCGCGCCGCGCTCATAGTACTTCTTCAGCCGTTCGGCGAGCCTGTCGAGCCCGACCGTCACGAGCTCGCCCGGGCACATCGGCAGGGCCTGCGTGCCTTCGTCCACCTTGATGCCGGGAATGGCGCCGCTCTGTTCGATCAGCTTCACCAGCGGCGTGCCGTCCTTGGCATCCTGCCAGATCGTCTCGTCATAGAGGATCACGCCGGAAATATACTGGCTCATGGCCTCCGTGGAGCGGAACAGCATCTCGCGATAGTCGCGGCGGTTGTCTTCGGTCGAGTCCACGCCGATCGCGTCAAAACGCTTCTTGATGGTGCCCGAGGATTCGTCGGCGGCGAGGATTCCCTTGCCTGATACGACCATGGCGGTCGCGATTCTGTTGAGCTCAGTCAGATTCATCGAGAGGTCCTCCCAAAACGATTCTGCCCTTGCCCGTGAAAATAGACCGTTCTCGGGCAATTGCCGAGTTAACGTTCGTCGCAGGGGTAAGGGGCTTTCCGTCATTCCGGGATGCGCCGAAAGGCGCAGGCCCGGAATCCATAACCCCAGGCTGTGGTTATGGATTCCGGGCCCACGCGGAGCCTGTCATCGTGCCGCGCATTCGCGCGGACCCGTTGGCGTGTCCCGGAATGACCCGGGAATAGGCTCGAGGGGATTACGCGACCTTCGGATCCAGCTCGCCCTTGGCGTAGCGCTTGGCCATCTCGGCGGTGGTCAGGACCTTCTTGATCTTGGAGGCCTGGCCTGCGGTGTTGAACTCCTGGAGCCGCTGCTTGCACAGCTTGGTCATGGCTTCCATCGCCGGCTTCAGATATTTGCGCGGATCGAACTCTTCCGGATTGTCCTTGAGCACTTTCCGGATCTGGCCGGTCATGGCCATGCGGTTGTCGGTGTCGATGTTGATCTTGCGCACGCCGTTCTTGATGCCGCGCTGGATCTCGGACACCGGCACGCCCCAGGTCGGCTTCATCTTGCCGCCATTGGCGTTGATGATCTCCTGCAGGTCCTGGGGCACCGAGGAGGAGCCGTGCATCACCAGATGCGTGTTCGGCAGCTTGCGGTGGATCTCCTCGATCACGTTCATGGCGAGGATGTCGCCGTCCGGCTTGCGGGTGAACTTGTAGGCGCCGTGCGAGGTCCCCATCGCGATCGCGAGCGCGTCGACCCTGGTCTCCTGGACGAACTTCACGGCCTCGTCCGGATTGGTCAGGAGCTGGTCGTGGCTGAGCTTGCCCTCGGCGCCGTGGCCGTCTTCCTTGTCGCCCATGCCGGTCTCGAGCGAGCCGAGCACGCCGAGCTCGCCTTCCACCGAAATGCCGCCGAGATGGGCCATGTCGGTCACGGTCTTGGTGACGCCGACATTGTAGCCCCAATCGCCGGGGGTCTTGCCGTCGGCCTTGAGCGAGCCGTCCATCATCACCGAGGTGAAGCCGGCCTGGATCGCGGTCATGCAGGTCGCCGGCTCGTTGCCGTGGTCGAGATGCACGCAGACCGGAATGTGCGGATAGATTTCGGTCACCGCGTCCATCATGTGCTTGAGCATGACGTCATTGGCGTAGGAGCGCGCACCGCGCGAGGCCTGGATGATGACGGGCGCGTCGACCTGGTTGGCCGCGTCCATGATCGCCAGCGCCTGCTCCATATTGTTGATGTTGAAGGCCGGTACGCCGTAATCGTTCTCTGCCGCGTGGTCGAGCAATTGACGTAACGTGATCCGAGCCATCTGTCTTTTTCTCCCGTTGGGGCCTTGCGGGGCCGCTGATTACTCGCCGATCTGGCTTACTTGACGCGCAAAACCTCGACGCCGGGCAGAGGCTTGCCTTCCATCCATTCGAGGAACGCGCCACCGGCGGTCGAGACATAGGTGAAGTCACCGGCCACATGGGCCTGGTTGAGCGCAGCGACGGTGTCGCCGCCGCCCGCGATCGAGATCAGCTTTTTCGCCTTGGTGCGCTCGGCGGCGTGCCGGGCGGCCGCGACCGTGCCGCGATCGAACGGCTGCATCTCGAAGGCGCCGAGCGGGCCGTTCCAGACCAAGGTCGCCGCGTCGTCGATCGCGGCGTGGACGCGGGCGATCGATTGCGGCCCGACGTCGAGGATCATGCCGTCGGCCGGGATCGCATCGAGCCCATAGGCGTGCGACGGCGCGTTGGCCGCGAAATGATAGGCGACGGTGGCGTCGACCGGCAGGATGATGGCGCAGTTGGCGGCTTCCGCCTTCTCCATGATACGCAGCGCGGTCGGCGCGAGATCCTTCTCGGCCAGCGACTTGCCGACGCCGACGCCCTGGGCGTGCAGGAAGGTGTTGGCCATGCCGCCGCCGATCACGAGCGCGTCGACCTTGCTCACGAGATTCTCAAGCAGGTCGATCTTGGTCGAGACTTTTGCGCCGCCGATGATGGCGATGACAGGCTTGGTCGGCGAGCCCAGCGCCTTCTCCAGCGCATCTAACTCGGCCTGCATGGTGCGGCCGGCATAGGCGGGCAGCTTGTGGCCGAGGCCTTCGGTCGTGGCGTGGGCGCGGTGCGCCGCCGAGAACGCGTCATTGACCCAGATGTCGCCGAGCTTCGCCAGCTCCGCGACGAAGGCCGGATCGTTCTTTTCCTCTTCCTTGTGGAAGCGGGTATTTTCCAGACACAGGATGTCGCCGTCGTTCAGGCCAGCGACGGCCTTGGCCGCGGGCTCGCCGATGCAGTCGTCGGCGAAAGCGACCGGCTTCTTCACCACCTTCGACAGCGCTTCAGCGACAGGCTTGAGCGAATCCTTGACGTCGCGCCCCTTCGGCCGGCCGAAATGCGCGAGCAGGATGACCTTGCCGCCCTTGTCCGAGATTTCCGTGATGGTCGGCGCGACGCGCTCGAGCCGGGTCGTGTCGCTGACGCGGCCATTGTCCATGGGCACGTTGAGGTCGACGCGCAACAGCACGCGCTTGCCCTTCACATCGACGTCGTCGAGGGTGCGGAATTTGTTGGTCATCTCTCTTGTCCCGGGCGCAGCGCAGCGCGGAGCGATGCGCTGCAGAACCGGGACCCACATGACAGCGAGTCCCGCAATTGAATGGGTCCCGGCTCTGCGGAGCAGCGCTTAGCGCTGCGCCGCGTCCGGGACACGAGACCTTGCTTAGATCACCTTCGCGATCGCGACGGCGGTGTCCGCCATGCGGTTCGAGAAGCCCCACTCGTTGTCGTACCAGGACATCACGCGCACCAGCGTGCCGTTCTGCACCTTGGTCTGGTCCTCGTGGAAGGTCGAGGAGTGCGGGTCGTGGTTGAAGTCGATCGAGACGTTCGGCGCGGTGGTGTAGCCGAGGATGCCCTTGAGCTGCTGCTCGCTGGCGCGCTTCATCGCCGCGTTGATCTCCTTGGCGTCGGTGGCGCGCTTGGCGATGATCTTGAGGTCGACGACCGAGACGTTCGGGGTCGGCACGCGGATCGCGACGCCGTCGAGCTTGCCCTTGAGCTCCGGCAGCACGAGGCCGATCGCCTTCGCAGCACCCGTCGATGTCGGGATCATCGACATCGCCGCCGCGCGGCCGCGATAGAGATCCTTGTGCATCGTATCGAGCGTCGGCTGGTCGCCGGTATAGGCGTGGATCGTGGTCATGAAGCCGGTCTCGATGCCGACGAGATCGTTCAGCACCTTGGCGACCGGCGCCAGGCAGTTGGTTGTGCAGGAGCCGTTCGAGATGACCAGGTGCTCCTTGGTCAGCGTCTCGTGGTTGACGCCGTAGACGATGGTGGCGTCGGCGCCGTCGGCGGGCGCGGAGACCAGCACGCGCTTGGCGCCGGCGGTCAGATGCGCGGACGCCTTGTCCTTCGAGGTGAAGATGCCGGTGCATTCCATCGCGATGTCGACGCCGAGATCCTTCCACGGCAGCTTCGAGGGATCGCGCTCGGCGGTCACCTTGATCTTGCCGCCACCGAGATTGATCGAGTCGCCGTCGACGGTCACGGTGCCGGGGAAGCGGCCATGGACGCTGTCGAAACGAAGCAGATGGGCGTTGGTCTCGACCGGACCGAGATCGTTGATGCCGACGACCTCGATGTCCTTGCGGCCGGACTCGGCGATGGCCCGCAGGATGTTGCGGCCGATGCGGCCAAAACCGTTAATTCCGACGCGGACTGCCATGTTTCGTCTCCTTCAATGACCGTTGTCATCCCGCACAACGCGCTATGCGCGCCTGCGAGGGTTTTTTAGGGGCGGGCGCCCGGTTCGGCCGGGCGGTGCTTGATCATATGAGAGACTACGTAGTCCTTTTTTGCGGCAAGCTCAACTCTCAGGAAACGCGCTTCAGCACAGCGTTAACCGCGGCCTCGGCGGTAATGCCGAAATGCTTGTAAAGCTCCTTTGCAGGGCCGCTTTCGCCGAAGGAATGCATGCCGATGAATTCGCCATCCTGGCCGATCACGGCATCCCAGCCCCAACGCACGGCGGCCTCGATCGCGACCTTGACCGGCGCGTTGCCGATGATGGCGGCGCGCTTGGCCTCTGGTTGCGCTAACAACAGCTCGAGCGAGGGAACGGAGACAACGCGCGACGCGATGCCGCGTTCCGCGAGCTGCTTCTGGGCGGCGACCGCGATTTCGACCTCGGAGCCGGAGGCGAACAGCGTCGCCTTGGCTTCGCCCTGGGCTGCGACCAGCTCGTAGGCGCCCTGTGCGCAAGGGTTGTCGTTCGGCACGGTGGAGCGCAGCTGCGGCAGGTTCTGGCGCGTCAGCGCCAGCACGGTCGGGCCGTCGATGCGGTTGAGCGCAAGCTCCCAGCACTCGGCGACCTCAATGGAATCGCAGGGACGGAACACGCGCATGTTGGGAATGGCGCGAAGCGCGGCGAGATGCTCGACCGGCTGGTGGGTCGGGCCGTCTTCGCCGAGGCCGATGGAATCGTGCGTCATCACGTAGACGACGCCCGAGCCCATCAGCGCGGCAAGGCGCATCGCAGGACGTGCATAGTCGGTGAACACCAGGAAGGTCGCGCCGTTCGGCGCGAAGCCGCCATGCAGGAAAATGCCGTTCATCGCCGCGGCCATGCCGTGCTCGCGAATGCCGTAATGGATGAAGCGGCCCTTCGGCGTCTTGGCCGAGAACGCGGTCGCCGATTTCGCCTTGTTGTTGTTGGAGCCGGTGAGATCGGCCGAGCCGGCCAGGAATTCCATCGGCATCGCGCCGGCGATGACCTCGATCACGGCTTCCGAGGATTTGCGGGTCGCCGCGGTCATCGGCTTTTCCAGCAATTCCTTCTTGTATGCGCGCACGGCCTTTGCGAGCGAGGCGGGACGTTCATGGCGCAGGCGCCGCTCGAATTCTGCGCGCTTGCGGCTGCCGAGCTCGCCGAGCCGGCCCTCCCATTCCTGGCGCGCCGCGGCGCCGCGGCTGCCGGCGTCACGCCACGCCTTCAGCACGTCGTCGGCGACCGCGAACGGCTCGAGCGAGATGCCGAGATTTTCCTTGGCGGCCTTGAGCTCCTCGGCCCCTAACGCCTCGCCATGCACCTTCGAGGTGCCCTGCTTGTGCGGCGCGCCGAAACCGATGGTGGTGCGGCAGGCGATCAGCGTCGGCTTGCCGGATTTCTTCGCGCGCGTGATAGCGTCGGCGATCGCCGCCTGATCGTGACCGTCGATTCTCTCGGCGGCCCAGCCCGCCGACTTGAAGCGCTTCACCTGGTCGACGGAATCGGAGATCGAGGTCGGGCCGTCGATCGAGATGCCGTTGTCGTCGTAGAGCACGATCATCTTGTTGAGCTTCCAGTGCCCGGCCATCGCGATCGCTTCCTGCGACACGCCTTCCATCAGGTCGCCGTCGGAGGCGAGCACATAGGTGTGGTGATCGACGATCTTCTTGCCGAACTCGGCAGCGAGCATCTTCTCGGCGAGCGCCATGCCGACCGCGGTCGAGATGCCCTGGCCGAGCGGGCCGGTCGTGGTCTCGATACCCCTGGTGCGGAAATTCTCGGGGTGCCCCGGGGTCAGCGAGTCGACCTGGCGGAACTGCTTGATCTGGTCCAGCGTCATCTCGGAATTGCCGGTCAAATACAGCAGCGAATAGAGCAGCATCGAGCCGTGGCCGGCCGAGAGCACGAAGCGGTCGCGGTCGGGCCAGGCGGGCGCGGCGGCGTCGAATTTCAGGAATTGCGTGAACAGCACCGTGGCGATGTCGGCGGCACCCATCGGCAGGCCGGGATGACCCGATTTCGCCTTCTCGACGGCGTCCATCGAAAGGCCGCGGATCGCGTTGGCCATACGGGTGTGATCGACCTGCGTCATGTCTGAAATCCGTCTGAAATGAGGCGCTTGGAGGCGGTGTACGCCCGCGCGGGAGGAGCCTGGCGGCCACTGAAGGTCGGGGCTGGGATAGCATCTCGGTTCCGGGAGTCCAAGGCAGTCAAACGCCGATTCGGCCGTAAAAGTTGCCTGCGGCACGCTGCGAAAGTGGCGGCTCCGTTTCGATGCCATCGCGCGGGCAGGAACCCATGGGTCGGGATGATCCGCGCCTGATCTAGCAGTGCATAGTTTCGCGGCGGCGTTGCGCTCGGCTAGCTTGCCACGTAAATTTCTGCTTCTAACCGCTTGCCGAACCGAGTCTTTTGCCGGACGGCACGCCCCAGGAAAAGGCCACTGGGCAAGGGCCATAGGTTCCGCCGCTGACTACATGAACGATCGCGTGTCCAACAGTTCCGCCATGACGGAGTCCTCCGCGGTCGAGATCGAGATCGCGACCCGCAGGCTGATGTCGGCGCTCGACGCGCTCGAAAGCGCGGTCGAGCGGCGGCGCGACGCCGATCGCGACGAGAACGAGCTTGCGGCGCGAATCCAGGCGCTCGGCGCGGACCGCTCGCGGCTCGCCGACGAGCTCGACGGCGCGCTGGTGAAGGCGCGCAAGCTCGAGCGCACCAATCGCGAGATTTCCGATCGGCTGGATTCCGCGATCGTCACGATACGCTCGGTGCTCGATACCGGAGAGGACGGATGAGCCACATCAACGTCACCATCAATGGCCGGCAATACCGCATGGCCTGCGAGGAGGGCCAGGAGGTGCGGCTGCTCAAACTCGCGGAAAGCCTGGAGACGCGGATCCAATCGCTGCGCGGAAAATTCGGCGAGATCGGCGATGCGCGCCTCACCGTGATGGCGGCGCTGACCGTCTGCGACGAGCTGGTCGATGCCGGCAACCGTGTCCGCACCATGGAGCAGGAGCTGACCGAGCTCAGGGACTTCCGCAACGCCGCGGTCGAGCGCGCCAGGATGACGCAGACCGCCGTGGTGAATGCCCTGAACGCGGCGGCCGAACGCATCGAGAAGTCGACCCAGGTCCTGAACCGGACCGTCGGCAACGGGATTGCGATCGGCTGACGTTCACCCTCCCCTGGAGGGGGAGGGTCGATCGCGCGCAGCGCGAGCGGGGTGGGGTGATCTCTCCACACGAACACTGTTTGAGGGTGGAGGGACCGTCACCCCACCCCGTCTCACATTTCGCTTCGCTCAATGTGAGCCGACCCTCCTCCTCCAGGGGAGGGTAAGAAGCGCGCCGCGGAAGCGAGGCTGCTCGTTGGGCTGGCGATTCGTCAGTATCGTTGTTACATTGCCCGGGCGAGGCTGCGACGCGCGTCAGGAGCCATATATCCCCGGGGCCTTATCGATCCTTTAGGGAACTGTCCCTGGCCGGGCCCGTGGGCCCGGACATATGGTGCCCACCTACTTTCGTAGGGAACTCCGGGATCGAGTGCTTCAACGGCGTACGCGGCTTCGCACTTTTGTTTGCTTGGTTTGTGCCTGTTGAAACGACTGCGGCCAGTCAACAGGTGTCATGCCCCGGCTTGGCGGGGCATCCAGTACGCCGCGGCCTTTGTGTGAATCACTGCCGCCTCTGGAATACTGGATCACCGCATTCGCGGGTGATGACGTGGGGGACCAAAGCGCATGCCCAACTCCAAAGCCGAGCTCCGCGCCAAAGCCCTCGCGGCGCGCGACGCGCTGAGCGAGAAGAAGCGCAGCGCTGCCGCCGCAAAGCTCGCCAAGCGCGGACTGCCGTTCGATCTCTTGCCCGGCAGCATCGTCTCCGGCTATTCGCCGATCCGCAGCGAGATCGATCCCATGCCGCTGCTGAACAAGCTCGCCGAGCAGGGCGCAAAGCTGGCGCTGCCTTGCGTCACCGCGCGCGGCCAGTCGCTGATCTTCCGCATCTTCCACCCGAACGATCGCCTGATGCTCGGCCCGCTCGGCATTCCCGAGCCGTCGCCGGCCGCAAGCGAAGTCATCCCGGATGTCATGCTGACGCCGCTGGCGGCGTTCGATCGCCTCGGCCATCGCATCGGCTATGGCGCGGGGCATTACGACTTCACCTTCGCGCATTTGCGCAAGGCCAAGAGTATCGTCGGCATCGGGCTCGCTTTTGCAGCGCAGGAGATCAAGGCGGTTCCGGCACTATCCCACGACGTCGCGCTGGATTATGTGCTAACGGAATCGGACGTGTTCGATTTCCGGAGTTCTGAAGTTGCGCATTCTCTTCGTGGGTGATGTCGTCGGCCGTAGCGGCCGCAACGCCATCGCCGAATATCTGCCCGGCATGGTCAAGGACTGGTCGCTCGATTTCGTCGTCGTCAACGGCGAGAATTCCGCGGGCGGCTTCGGCATCACGGAAGCGATCTATCAGGAGTTTCTCGACGCCGGTGCCGACGCGGTCACGCTCGGCAACCATTCCTGGGACCAGCGTGAAGCCCTGGTGTTCATCGAGCGTGCCGAGCGCCTGATCCGGCCCGCGAACTATCCGCGCGGCACGCCCGGCCGCGGCGCAGCCCTGGTCGAAACCAAGAACGGCAAGCATGCGCTCGTCGTCAACGCCTTGGGCCGCGTCTTCATGACCCCGTTCGACGATCCCTTCGCGGCGCTGGAGCGTGAGCTCGGCGCCTGTCCGCTCGGCGTCGCTGCGGACGCCATCGTCGTCGACTTCCATTGCGAGGCAAGCAGCGAGAAGCAGGGCATCGGCTTCTTTTGCGACGGCCGCGCCAGCCTCGTCGTCGGCACGCACACCCACGTGCCGACCGCCGACCACCAGATCCTCGCGGGCGGTACCGCCTACATGACCGATGCCGGCATGACCGGCGACTACGATTCCATCATCGGCATGCAGAAGGAAGAGCCGCTGCGCAGGTTCACGTCGGGGATTCCGTCGGGACGATTCGAGCCGGCCGCGGGCGCGGCGACGCTGAGCGGCGTCGCCGTGGAGACGGATGATGTCACCGGCCTCGCGCTGAAGATCGCGCCAGTGCGCGTCGGCGGAAGGCTGGAGCCGGCGACGCCGAAGTTCTGGTTGAGCTGAGTAGCGGCGCGTCAAACTCAGTGTCGTCCCCGCGCACGCGGGGACCCATACCCACAGGGAGAAGTGTGAGGCAAAGCTCCCACTCCGAATTCTCGCCAAACCACTCCCTGTGGGTATGGGTCCCGGATCTGCGCTTCGCTTGTCCGGGACGACAGCGGAGATTGACACGCGCGATTGCGCATCAATCTCGCTGCAAGTACCGCCACCGTACTACTCCGCCGTCTGTCCCCGCATCTCCGCGACATCCTTCGCCGTCAGCCTCGAGCCCTTCGTCCCGAACCGCGCCGTGACGTAGTTCGCCACCGCCGCGATCTCGTCGTCCGTGTAGGCGTTGCCGAACGCCGGCATCGACAGCGCGCCATCGGGCGTGTGGCGCTTGGTGCCTGACAGCACGATCTGCGCGACGTTGGTGGCGGCGGGGTCGTTGACGGCCCAGGTGCCGGTCAGCGTTGCCATCGGCGAGACCGGGCTCTCGCCGCTCCAGCCATGGCAGCTGGCGCAGGCGCTGGCGAACACCTTCTTGCCGCGTGCGTCCGCCGTGACGCCGTCCTTGTGCGAGGCGGGGGCGACGGGTGCCGTGGTGGCGGGCAGGTCGGGCGAGGGCACCGGCGGCACGCTGCGCAGATAAGCAACGATGCTGCTGATGTCCTCCGGCGCGAACTGGCTAAAGCTGTGGTCGACGGCTTCACCCATCGGGCCCGAGGCCGAGCCGTGGCCCGGCGCATGGCCGAGCGACAGATAGGAGATCAGATCCTGGTCGCTCCAGTTGCCGAGACCCGTCGCCTTGTCGGAGGAGATGTTGAAGGCGCGCCAGCCCGCCGTGATCGCGCCGGCGAACTTCTTGCGGTTATCCAGCGCAAAACCGAGATTGCGCGGGGTGTGGCATTCGCCGCAATGCGCCAGCGCTTCGACAAGATACGCGCCTCTGTTCCATTCCGGGCTCTTCGACGTGTCAGGCGCAAAGCGCGTGTCCGGATTGAACACGGCCGACCAGGCAATCATGGCCCAGCGCTGGTTGAACGGGAACGACAGCGTATTCTCCGGCGCCTTCGCGCGCACCGCCGGCAGGCTGAACAGATAGGCCTTCACCGCCAGCACGTCCGCGTCGGTCATGAATGTGTAGGACGTGTACGGCATCGCCGGATAGAGCCGGGCGCCGTCACGGCGCTGGCCGTGCTGGACCGCGTTCAGGAAATCCTGGTCGCTGTAATTGCCGATGCCGGTGTCCTTGTCCGGCGTGATGTTGGTGGAATAGAGCGTGCCGAACGGCAGCTTGAAGGCGAGCCCGCCCGCATAATCCTTCTCGCCGGGCTTGGTGTGGCAGACCATGCAGTCGGCCGCCTTGGCGAGATATTCACCGCGTTCGACCAGGCTCGCTTTCTCCAGCTTGGCCGGCACGCCGGTCGGCTTGCCGGCGCGGTAATCCGCCAGCGCCACCTTCGTGCCGCCGGAGAAATCGAACGGGCCGGGCCCGCGGATGATCCAGACGCCGAGCCCTGCTGCGAGGATGGCGATCGCAGCGACGCTTGTGAGGATACGCATCTTCCCGCTCATGCCTTCTTCCCCGCAGCCAGCAGTTTTCGGTCAATGGGCAGGCGCCGCAGCGCCACGCCGGTTGCGGCAAGAATCGCGTTGCGCAGCGCCGGCGGTCCGGCGTTGACGCCGGCCTCGCCGATGCCGCCGGGCGCCTCGCCGCTCTTGACGACGATCACCTCGATCTTCGGCGTCTCGTTGATGCGCATCATGCGATAGTCGTGGAAGTTCGACTGCTGCACGCGGCCCTTGTCGATCGTGATCTCGCCATAGAGCGCGGCGGTGAGGCCGAAGATCAGCCCGCCCTCGATCTGCGCCTTCACCGTGTCGGGGTTGACGGCAATGCCGGTGTCGACCACCGAGGTGATGCGGCGGAGCACGATCTCGCCGATGTCGTCGATCTCGGCCTCCACCACGGTCGCGATGAAGCTCGCGAATGACGGCTGCACGCAGACGCCGCGGCCGACGCGCGGAGGCAGCGGTTGACCCCAGCCGGATTTCTCCGCGACCTGGTTGAGCACCGCGAGCATGCGCGGGTTCTTGGTCAGCATGGACTTTCGGAACTCGATCGGGTCCTTGCCCGCCTTGCGCGCGAGCTCGTCCATCGCGCATTCGACCGCGAACACGTTGTTGTTCGGGCCGACGCCGCGCCAGAAGCCGGTCGGCACCGACAGCGGCTCGGCGCGGACATATTCGACGTGGAAATTGGCGAAGTCGTAGGGTGCATCGACCGCGGCATCGATCGCGTCGATGTCGATGCCCTTCTGGAACGCCGGCGGCAGCCAGCGCGCCAGCACGGCGGAGCCGGCAACCTTGTACTTCCACCCCGCGACCTTGCCGTCGACCAGCGACGCCGTGATTTGGTCGCGATAGACCGGACGGTAGACGTCGTGCTGGATGTCCTCCTCGCGGGTCCACACCACCTTCACGGGGTAGTCGACCTGTTTTGCGATCTTCACCGCCGCGATCACCATGTCGGGTTCGAGCTTGCGGCCGAAACCGCCGCCGAGCAGATGGTTGTTGACGATGACCTTGTCGACCGCAAGCCCAGCGGCCTTCGCCGCCTCCGACTGCACGCGCGTCATGATCTGCGTGCCGGTCCAGATCTCGCAGGAATCGGATTTGACATGGACGGTGGCGTTGATGGGCTCCATCGATGCATGCGCCAGGAACGGCAGCTCGTAAGCCGCCTCGAACTTGTCGCCGCTCGCCAGCGCCTTGGCGATGTCGCCGTCGGATTTGGCGACCGCGCCGTCCTTCTGGCTGGCCTTGCGCAGATCGTCCCAGACATCCTTCGTGGTGATCGCAGCGTTGGGTCCCTCGTTCCACTCGATCTTGAGGGCTTCGAGGCCCTTCTTGGCCGCCCACATGTGATCGCCGATCACGGCGACCATGTCGTCGAGCACCACGACCTTGCGTACGCCGGGGAGCTTCACCGCGGCGCTGTCGTCGACCTTGCCGACCTTGCCGCCGAACACGGGGCAGGCGGCGACGGTCGCGAACTTCATGCCGGGCAGGATCGCGTCGATGCCGTAGACGGCCTTGCCGTTGACCTTGTCGGGCGTGTCGAGCCGCTTCAGCGGCTGGCCGATGATGACGAAGTCCTTGGGGTCCTTCAGCGCGACATCCTTCGGCGGGGTCTGTCCCTGGGCAGCGAGCGCCAGCGCGCCGTAAGCGAGCTTGCGGCCGCTGGCTTCATGCGCGACCTCGCCCTTCGACGCCGTGCAGCTCGCGGGCTCGACGCCCCATTGGGCGGCCGCGGCCTGCACCAGCATCGCGCGCGCGGTGGCGCCGGCCTTGCGCAGCGGCGTCCACCAGGCCCGGATCGAGTTGGAGTTGCCGGTGACCTGCAGGCCGAAGGTCGGATTGCCGTAGAGCTTGTCGTTCGGCGGGGCGTGCTGCACCTCGACCTTGCTCCAGTCGGCATCCAACTCTTCGGCGAGCACGGCGGAGATCGAGGTATAGGTGCCCTGGCCCATCTCGACCTGCGGCATCATCAGCACGGTGCGGCCGGTCTCGTCGATGCGGATAAAGGCGTTGGGCGCGAACTTGCCCTCGGTTGCATCGGGCGGCTGCACCGGTTCGTTGACGGCCGCGCGCAGCGGCAGATGGAAGGCGAGCAGGAAACCGGTGGCGAGACCGCCGGTCAGCAGCGCGCGGCGGGAGACGCTGTTATGTGCATTCATGGTGGACCTCAGGACTGACGGCCGTTGGCGGCCTGCTTGACGGCCTCGCGGATGCGGACATAGGTGCCGCAGCGGCAGATGTTGCCGGCCATCGCAGCGTCGATGTCGGAATCGTCAGGATTGGGCGTAGCGGCCAGCAATGCGGCGGCCGACATGATCTGGCCGGACTGGCAATAGCCGCACTGGATCACTTCGAGGTCGAGCCAGGCCTTCTGCACTTTCGCGCCCGCAGGCGTGCTGCCGACATGTTCGATCGTGGTGATGGCGCGGTTCTCGACCGCGCTGACCGGCAGGACGCAGGAGCGCACGGCCTTGCCGTCGACATGCACCGTGCAGGCGCCGCATTGCGCGATGCCGCAGCCGAACTTGGTGCCGGTCATTCCGAGGATGTCGCGCAGCACCCACAGCAGCGGCATTTCAGGTGGCGCATCGAACGATTTCGTTTCGCCGTTGATGGTGAGAACAGTTGCCATATGCATCCCCTTGCTCGCTCGATCGCTTACGTCGATCTAGTCAGCCAATTCGCGCGCGACAATGAAGCGTCGCAATCTCCGGCAATGCATATTTGCGCTGCTGACGCGTCAGCCCATGACGTTCACGAATTTGTGCGGCGCTCGCTGCCAGCGTTTTGGGCTAATTGATATGATAATCGTCATGTTTTGATGCTTTTTCGGCGCGCGCGTCGTCGATCACCGCAGATTGTCGTGCGGATGCGCAAAATCATGCGATGACGAAAGTCGTGCGATTGGGAAAGTTTCGTGACCGGAGAGCCGCGCGACGGCGAACCTCGCCTGCGGCCCATCCTTCGAGACGCCCGCCTCCGGCGGGCCCTCAGGATGAGGACGGAGTCCGCAGCAGCAGTTTCAACCGGACACCGATGCAGTGAAGCCTCATCCTGAGGAGCCCGCGTGAGCGGGCGTCTCGAAGGACGAGGCGCTTGCTCCGGCCTTGCCAAGCTCGGATGCCGAACTTCGGAATAATAGCATTGTGCCCTTGTTTTGCCCGACGAGTCAAAACGGGCCGGAGGCTGCCGGCGTAAGCCATTGATTTCGGACGCCCCGGCTACTGTGCATGGGGTTGTTTTTCAGATTTTTGACTGAGCGGCCCTCAGCTCTGCCGGAAACCCATCCGGAAGGCGCCCCAACGCTTGCCGCGGATCACGATCGGCGAGGACAGGTCCTTCATCAGCACGAACTGCCCGCCGCCCATGTCGCGGCGGTAGGTCTGGAGCAGGAACGGCTTGGTGTTCGCCGCGACCTTCTGCACTGCCCGATCGTTGAACAGGCGGCGGTTGCGGCAATTGGCGTTGTTCCAGACCGGGTCCTTGCCCTGCGGCAGGCGGTAGTTGGGGTTGTGGGTCGGCAGATAGCCGCCCTTGGCCCAGGCGACACAGAACACGATGCGGGGATCGGATTTCTGGATCGGATCCTGGATCGCGGGCAGCACGCGGTCGGTGAAGTCGACGTAGTTGGTGAGGTACTGCTTTGGATCGGTGCCGGGAATTTCGCGATAGGTCTCGTCCATGAGCTGGTCGAGCGTGATGTCGCCGCGATCGATCGCGGCCTCGAATTCGGTCGAGATCCGCTTCGCGGTCTCGACGACGATTCGGATCAGCGGTGCGTCCGATGTCTCGACGCCGCTGTCGGCGATCAGCGCGATCAGGCCTTCGGAGGTGTCGAGCAGCTTTGTCACGCGCTGATCGGCGCTCTTGAGATCGCGCGAGGAGAGGTCGACGCCCTTGGCGAGTTCGTTCAGCTCGCTGATGACGGTGTCGCAATGTCCGAGATTGGAGGTTGCCGCGCGCGTAACGCTGCCGATCTCCGCCTCCACGGAGGCGAAGCCCTGCTGAACCCGCGAGATGATACCGGAGATCTGCTGGGCGCCTTCGCCGGCAGTCTTGGCGCGCTGCGAGGCGTCGCTGCTCTCGCCGATCAGGCCTTCGATCTGGCCGTCGAGATCGCGCACGGTGTCGGAGATCTGGTGCGTGGCCTGGCGGGTGGCTTCCGCGAGGTTCTTCACCTCGCTTGCCACCACGGCAAAACCGCGACCGGCATTGCCGGCGCGGGCGGCTTCGATGGTTGCGTTCAGCGCCAGCAGATTGGTCTGCTTCGCGATCGCCTCGATCGAGCCGGAGACTTTCGCGACCTGCGCCAGCGCCGAGCCGACGGCACTGAGGCGCGCCTCGATGCGCTCCACCGCCGCGACGAGCTCGGAGATGTGGTTGACCGCGGTGTCGACGGCGCTGCGCGATTGCGCGATCTCGCCAACCGCCGCGGACGTGGTGGTTTGCACGGCCTGCGATGCATTGGCGATATCGTGGTTGGCCGAGACCATCGTCTCGGCGGTCTCCTGGAGATGGTGGAACCGTTCCGACTGGTTTGCGACGCGATTTGCGACTTCCTGGACGTTGCCGGCGATATCGGCGAGTTCCACGCCGAGGCCGCCGATGCGGTCGGCAAGCTGATCGATCAGCCGCTCGGCAAGCGTGCGATTGGAGCCGGTGTCCATGACTGCAAGTTGTACGACGGACATGTTCGATGAGTCCTCCAGTCAGAGCCGCACCCCGGCTCACGGCGGCATTCCCATTCCAATTCAGCTTAAAAGGATGATTCGCGGTCGGCGTCTTGCCTGAGCGTGCACTCAGGCGCAATTCGCGCCTTATTTCTCTATTCCGCTCGAAAAATTGCGGGACATTTTTTCGGACCAGGCTCTAGAGCTTGTAGGCCGTGCGGAATCCACCCCAGTGCCGGCCCTGCACGCGGATCGGAACGTCGATCTCGCGCATCATCACCGTATTCCCATTGCCCATGTCGCGCGCATAGCTCTGCACCAGGTACGAGCGCAGGTTGCGTGCGGCCGCCAACCCCGCCGGATCGTTGAATATCCTGCGGTTGCGACTATTGGCTGTGTTCCAGGCGACATCGCCCGGCCGCTGCGGGTGCGAATAGATCTTGTTGTGCACCGGCAGGAAGCCGTTGCGGTCGACCATGGCGCAGAACGCCAAGCGCTGGTCCTTGGCCAGAAAGACCTCCTGGAACGGCGGCAGCGCGCGGTCGGCCCAGTCGAGATATTTCGTGCGGTATTGCTGCGGATTGGTCCCGGCGATTTCGGCGTAGTCGGTGTCGAACAGGTCGTCGATTCTGACTTCGCCGCGGGCAACGGCCTGCTCGAAGATCTGGGTCAGCGCGTTGCCCGCTTCCATGGCGCGGGTGACGAACTCCGTGTTCTCTTCGTGGATCGCCCAGAGCCTGTCCTCGATTTTTTCGCGGAGCTCGGCATTGGGGCTGGCGAATTGCGCGCGGGCACCGGCCTTGGATTGCTCGACCACGCGCAGGCGGCAGGCGCCGACGGCTTCGAGGGTGCCTTCGATCATCGCTTGCGGTGCAAGCCGGCCTGCATCCGCGCCGCCGATCAGCACGCCGTCCATCGAGATTTCATAGACCGGCATCACGCCGCGCGGGCTCTCGAACTTGAGGTGGCAGGGCAGCCGTTCGGTCTTGCGGCGGTCGTCGTGCTCGCTCTGGCGGAGCAGCACGGCGCAGCGCGATTTCAGCTTCTGTGCGAAGGTGGTGACGGCTTTGCCGGCACTGGCGACGTTCTCGCCGTGGCTCTCGGCGGCCTTGGTCGCGGCATCGATCTCGGCTGCGCTCTCGCCGACCGAGACGATGAACTCCGAGGCGCTGGCGGCGTTGCCGGAGACTTCGCTGGTGGTGGCGTTCTGTTCGGCGACCGCGCCGTTGACGGTCTCGAAGACCGGGCGGATCGCCTCGATCGCCTGCGAGATGCGGTGCACGGCATCCGCAGAGCCGGCGGCGTCGCGCTGCAGTGCGTCGATCTTCTTGGTGATCTCTTCCGTCGCGCCTTGCGTCTGCACCGCGAGGGCCTTGACCTCGGTTGCGACGACCGCAAAGCCTTTTCCGGCAGCGCCTGCGCGTGCGGCCTCGATCGTCGAGTTGAGCGCGAGCAGCGTCGTCTGCCGCGCGATCTGCGCGATCAGGTTGACGACATTGCCGATGGCGGCGGAGGATTCGCGCAAGCGATCGACATTGGCGCGGGCTTCCTGCGCCGCGGCGCTGGCCTCGTCGGCGAGCTTGCCGGCCTCGCGAACCTGCGCTCCGATCCCCAGCGCCGACTGGGTGAATTTGTCGGCGGCATGGGCGAAGGTCGAGGCGGTTGATTGCGCGGCATTGGTCCGGCCGGTCAGGGCGTCGGTGCGGTCGCGGATGGCGGCAAGCGTCGATGCGGTCGCTTCGGCGCCGCCCGCCACCGAATTGGCGGCGCGCTCGAGCTGGCGGATCATCGCGCCGAGCTCGAGTTCCAGCAATTCCAGGATCTCCCGCGCCGAATCACCTTCGGCTGGGGCGGGCTCGGACTGGGCCACCGGCGGCGCGGGTTCTGCGGCTGCCACCGGCGCGGCCATATCCGGCAGACGCTTCCGAAATAGTCCGAATGCCATCAGGTCTCTCTTGTCGGGGGACGCTCGGAGGTTATTTTCGCAGGCTGGAATGAAGTCAGGGTTAACGATGCCTCACCTCTAGGCAGGGGGCTGTACGGGGTTACCTTAAAGTATCCGAGACCCTTTCATTCCGGTGGGTTGGCGGCCTATAAGGCCGCGTTTCCCACCCTCATTGGCGTACGCTTCCAAGAGACCCCCGAGAGACCACGCATGGCCGGACATTCCCAATTCAAGAACATCATGCACCGCAAGGGGCGGCAGGATGCCCAGAAGTCGAAGCTGTTCGGCAAGCTGGCGCGGGAAATCACCGTCGCGGCCAAGCTGGGCACGCCCGACCCCAACATGAACCCCCGCCTGCGCGCCGCCATCATCGCGGCGCGCCAGGAGAACATGCCGAAGGACAATATCGAGCGCGCCGTCAAGAAGGCGCTCGGCAATGAGGGCGAGAACTATGACGAGATCCGCTACGAGGGCTATGGCCCCGGCGGCGTCGCCGTCATCGTCGAGGCGCTGACCGACAACCGCAACCGCGCCGCCTCCGACATCCGCTCCTTCTTCACCAAGTCGGGCGGCAATCTCGGCGAAACCGGCTCGGTGTCCTTCATGTTCGATCGCACCGGAATCATCGAATACGACCGCAGCGTGGCCTCCGACGACGCCATGCTCGATGCGGCGATCGAGGCCGGCGCCGACGATGTCGTCTCCGGCGAAGCCGGTCACGAGATCTACGCCTCGACCGAAGGCTATCGCGACGTCGCCAAGGCGCTGGAGGCCAAGTTCGGCGAGCCGCGCAAGGCCGCGCTGATCTGGAAACCGCAGAACACGGTCGCGGTCGACGACGAGACCGGCGAGAAGCTGCTCAAGCTGATGGATCTGCTGAACGAGCACGACGACGTCCAGCACGTCTACGCCAATTTCGAGGTGTCGGACGCGCTGGTCGCGAAGATGGGCGGGTAGGACCTCACCCTCCGCTGTCGTCGCCCGGCTTGACCGGGCGACCCAGTATTCCAGCGAAGCCGGCGAGATACGGAGAAGCCGCGGCGTACTGGATTCCCCGCTTTCGAGGGGATGACGGCGCGCGTCGTGGCGGGCAACAATTCCCGCCTCACTGACGATATCCCACTTCCCCTGTTACTTCCGTTCTGTTTCTGTTTCCCCCACGACGGCCAGCCGCTATCACTGGCCCATGACCGTGCTCCCGATTCGTGGCCCCGTTCGCATCATCGGCATCGACCCCGGCCTGCGCCGCACCGGCTGGGGCGTGATCGAGGCTGAGGGCAACCGTCTGATCTACGTCGCCTGCGGCTCGGTGGAACCACCGGACGATTTGCCGCTGG